>JAEETG010000101.1 GCA_016290255.1 Clostridia bacterium | reverse complement strand
GGTGGAAGCGTGTCAATCACTTGGAATGTTTTGCCAAAAGACATATCTGGTGGAACAATAACAATTTCACAAACGGACTACACATATGACGGAAGTGTTAAAAAGCCAACACCAACAGTAACGGTGTGAAAAGGGGAAAAATATGAATATAATAAAAAATAAAATAAGTATAATAGCATTTGCTGCTTTGTTTGCAATAATGTTTTGCTTTGTGTTTGCCTCTTGTGGTGGGGAACCCCAAAGACAAGAAAATGTGACAGATGATGGCTCACTAAATTATGAGGCAACAGTTGAAACAAACATGCAACACACAATCAACGATTTTTATGCAACTTTGGGGAGCCAAACAACAGATGCTTTTGCTGGCTGCAACGGAATGCGATTCACTTTGTTGAAATCTCAACAAGATGGGGGCAGTTTGTCAACAACAAGAGTTAATGGAATTATGACAAGCGAAGGCATAAACTTTGCAATTGAGGCGGTTGAAAATGAAACTCAAAGCATAAATAAAGTTATCACAATTTGCAATCAAAAAATATACACAAGAATAAACAAATATGATGATGAGGGCGAAGATGTTTCAATATTAACTTATAAACAAACAAATGAAACAAAAGAAGTTATTTTGAAAAATTGTTTGCAAGAATTGGGATTTGCTTCTTTTGATTTGCTATCACCCAAAAAGATTTTTAACCTAATTGATGAAAACTCAACAAAATCTGTTGTGAAACGCAATAATAACTACATGATTTCGGTTATGAATGGTGGAATTCTTCAGCACACAATTTATGCTAACTTTAATCAAGCAAACAATTTAACTGCTGTGCAATATCAAAAGAATAGTGGCGATGCAACCAATTTTGTGTTTGAGCAAGTGAAACTTATGGGCTTTAAGGGAACAATTCAATTTCCAGATTTTTCTAACTATGTTTTGGAAAACTGAAACTAAAACAAGCAAAAAATGCTTGTTTTTTTGTTGCTATTTTAAAGTTTGCTATTGAAAGCGGAAAAGATATGTGATATAATGACCATAAAGAGCAAAAAGGGGATAGGTTATGGCAAAAGAAAAAAAAGAATTAACAGAAGAGGAACTTAAATTGCTTAGGCAAAAGAGGGCAATGATGAGCAGAAGAAGAGATGAGCAAATCAGAAAAATGATGGCAGAAAACAAAAAGATTATTGGCGAAAAAAAGTTTGAAAAAACAAAAAAAGAAGCAAAGAAGATGGCGGCTTTTTTGCAAGCAGAAGCGATGCTTGAAATGACTGATGAAGAAGTTAAGGCAAAATTGGCTCAAGACCCACTAAGGCACAACAAAAACTATAGAGCAAGAGAAAAAGCAAAAGAAGAGCAAATTCTAAATGATAAAAACTCATCACCTGAGTTTATTAAAAAATATTTGCTTGCCAAAAAAACAACAAGAAGCACAACTGTTGCAAAAGAGCTTGCAGAGACTTTGTCTGAAGAAGAACTTGTTTTGAGGCATGCAGAATACCGCAAAAAGATGAATGAAGAAAAAGCAAAGCAAAGAGCAAAAAAGAAAGAAGCAGCAGAAAAGACCAAATAGATTGCAAAAAGAACTAACATAGTTCTTTTTTGTTTTCACTTGATTTTTTGATTTGTTTAGTGATAAAATAACAACAAGAGGTATGTTATGAAAGTTTTTGCAATAAGTGATTTGCACCTAAGTTCTGTTGTTCAAAAACCAATGGACATTTTTGGGCCAGGGTGGGACGATCACTTTGAAAGAATTAAAAAGGATTGGAACAAAAAGGTTAAAGAAGATGATTTGGTGATCATTGCTGGCGACATAAGTTGGGGAATGTATTTGGAAGAAGCAAAACCAGATTTAGATTTGATTGGTTCTCTTCCAGGGAAAAAAGTTATTCTTCGTGGCAATCACGACTATTGGTGGAAAAGCATTTCAAAAGTGAGAGAAATTTTGCCAAACAACATGTTTGCTGTTCAAAATGACTGTTTGCGTTTTGATAATGTTTTGGTTTGTGGAACAAGAGGTTGGACTGTTCCTGAAACAGAGTTTAAGTCTAACGAAGACGAAAAGATTTTTAATCGTGAACTCATAAGGCTTGAATTATCTTTGCAAGAAATGCAAAAGCAGAGAAAAGACGGAGATTATGTTATTGTTATGGTGCACTATCCACCTTTCAACTCAACAATGAAAGCAAGTGCGGTGACTGAAATAATTGAAAAATATAACCCAGACTATGTGATTTATGGCCATTTGCACGGGAAAAATTGCAGAGTGAAACTAGATTACACTTTAAACAATGTTAGATATCTTCTAACTTCTTGTGACCAAATTGATTGCAAACTTGTTGAAGTTGAATTAAAAGGAAAAAGTGATGATTGATTTTAAACATAAACCAATTATGCTAAATGAAGTTGTTGATGGGCTAAACATAAAAAAAGATGGAACCTATCTTGATTGCACTGTTGGCGGAGCAGGCCACTCAACAGCCATTGCAAAAAAACTGAAAAGCGGAATGCTTTTGTGTTTGGATAAAGACGAAGACGCACTTTCTGTTTCAGAAGAGAGATTAAAATCCTTTAATGCAAAACTATATCACACAGATTTCAAAAATTTTGAAGAGGCACTTGAGCATTTTAAAGTTGACAAACTTGATGGGATTCTTTTGGATTTGGGAGTTAGTTCATATCAACTAGACACAAAAGATAGAGGATTTTCCTACAATATGGATGCAAAACTTGATATGCGAATGGACAAAACTCAAGAGCTTTCAGCATATGAAGTTGTGAACACATATTCCAAAGAAGAACTTGCCAAAATTTTTAGGGAATATGGAGAAGAGCAGTTTGCAAACAATATTGCAAAACACATTGTTCAAGATAGGCAAGAAAAAAAGATTGAAACAACATTTCAGCTTGTTGAAATCATACAAAAAGCAATTCCAGCAAAAATTCGCTTTAAGGGAAGTCATCCGGCAAAAAAAGTTTTTCAAGCAATTCGAATTGAAGTTAATTCAGAACTTGACAAACTGTATGACACTATTATAAAATTATTCCAGCATCTAAACAAAGGTGGCAGGCTTGCAATCATCACTTTCCACTCACTGGAAGATAGAATTGTGAAAAAGGCCTTCAGCCTACTTAGCACAGACTGCTTGTGCCCACCAAGCGCACCAATTTGCGTTTGCGGTCACAAAAAAGAAGGAATTTTGATCAGCAAAAAGCCAATCACCGCAAGCGAGGAAGAAAACGCCGAAAACCCAAGGGCTCATTCAGCAAAGTTAAGAATTATTGAAAAGTTATAAAAAGGAGGATTGTTTTATGGCAGAAAAGTTAATAGAAGAAAAAATCGCCAAGAAAAGCACCCATTCTTTTTATGATGTTAAAGAAGAAAACCGTGGCCTTTATGACCAAATCAACAAACAAGCAACAAATGCTCTTTTCGACAACTCTCACAAAACCGACAAGTTGCAAAAAGTTTATGAGGAAATAGACAGAAATCAAGAAAAAGTGGAAGTTAGAAAACAAAAATATGATGACTTTAATCCATTTTTTGGAGATAAAAATGCATTGGAAAAAATGGCATCGCATAACTATAAAGAAGTTGTTGAGAAAAAAGATGAGCCAAGCGAAGTTTTGGAAATAAAACAAGAAATTGATGTAAAGCCAATCAGCAGGAAACAAAAAGAGCACAAAATTCAGCGCAAGCATTTGTGGATAACAACAATTTCTGTTTGCCTTGTTTTGTTTGCTTTTGTGTTTGGTTACAACATGTTTTCAATAAACAGTTTGGCAAAAAACACTGCAAAAACTCAACATAAAATAAGCCAAACAGAACAACAAATGGCTCAAACTGATGCACAATATGAAGAGTTTAAGGGCGCCATAACCGACATGGAAAAAGCACAAAACTCTGGGGCATCAACAGTTGACTTATCTCCACAAAACACCACTCCAAGATACACCGAAAAATCAAGTGCATGGGATAGATTCTGTGATTTCTTTGCAGGGTTATTTGGAAAATAATTTTTAATGATACTTATAAAAAACAGCAAAATTTTTGCTGTTTTTTTTCTTTATTCATATTTTGATTATTGCACTAGTATATTAAACTAACAGGTTTGGGGGAAATGAGTTTGAAATACACAACATTTTCAATGCATAAAAGAATTTTGGTTATTGGAATAATAATTGTTTTTCTATTTTTTATTATGTTTGTAAAACTGTTTTGTGTTCAAATAATTGATGGAAAAAAACTCCAAACCAAAGCAATATCACAGTGGACTAGAGATGTTTCACTTCATGGGCTTAGGGGAGATATATTAGACCGAAATGGTGAAGTGCTTGCAGTCTCACACACAAGTTATGATGTTTTTTCTCGTGGCGTGATGATTAAAGATGCTGAAAAGGCTGCAACTTTTTTAAGTGAACTTTTGGGGCTTGATTATGAAAAAACTTTGCAGAAAGTGCAAGACAAAAGTGTTTCAGAAAGGCTCATTAAAACGCAGGTGCCATTTGAAAAAGCAAGACTTATTTTGGAGGAAAATATTGACGGAATAATTTTGGGTGAAACTAGTTCACGATATTATCCTTATGGCAATCTTCTATCCAGTGTTTTGGGTTATTGCACAATAGATAATGTTGGCCAATCAGGGCTTGAGGCATATTACAATTCATATCTTTGTGGTATTGACGGTGCGTCTTACACGGAAAGCACATTAACAGGCATGGAACTAAGCAATGCAACAACAACATTTGTGGAAGGTGTGAAAGGCTCAACCATTTGTTTAACAATAGATTTAACAATGCAACAAATTCTTCAAAGTGTTTGCGAGCAGGCAAAAATGGAGCAGCAAGCAAAAAGTGTTCAGGCAATCATTATGGATGCAAAAAATGGAGAAATTCTTGCAATGGCAAATGAGCCCAGTTTGGACCTAAACAATTTGCCAAGAGATGACCTAAAAACTCTTTTGGAACAAAGCAAAAACAGCATCATTTGTGATGTGTATGAGCCTGGCAGCACCTTTAAGATTTTCACAACGGCAGCAGCCCTTGAAGAAGGGATTACAAATTTGGAAGAAAGGTTCTATGACCCAGGCTACAGAATTGTTGATGGCCAAAAAATAAAATGCTGGAAAACAAAAGGGCATGGAAGTGAAACTCTTGTTGAGGGCTTTGCAAACAGTTGCAACAGCGTGTTTATGGATTTGGGCCTAAGGCTTGGAAAAGAAAGATTATATTCTTACTTAAAAAAGTTTGGAATAGGAAGCAAAACAAATGTTGATTTCAGTGGCGAAAGTGCTGGAATTATGATGGGCGAAAGTGTGATTAAAAATGTTGACCTTGCTCGCATTAGTTTTGGGCAAGCAATTGCAATAACTCCGATTCAAATGATTTCAAGTGTTTCTGGAATTTTGACTGGAAAGTTGTTTGAGCCACGGTTTATCAAAAGCATTTCTTCAGGTGGAATTGAAAAAGAATTTCAAAGCGAATTTCGAGCCAACACCGTAAACCACAAAACCAGTCAAGACATTTTGTTTATGATGGAGCAGGTTGTTAGCAAAAATGATGGACTATATAGTTTTGTTCCGGGTTTTAGAATTGGAGGAAAGACGGGAACTGCACAAAAGTATGAAAATGGCCATATTGCAAAAGGGAAATATATTTCTTCATTTGTTGGCTGCTATCCAGTTGATGACCCACAATACACAATTTTATTGTGCGTGAATGAACCAGGAGCGGGGCAATATTATGGAAGTGTTGTTGCGGCTCCTTACGCAAAACAAATTTTTTCATCAATTTTTGAATATCTTGGTTTGGAGCCAATGAATCTTAGTGAAGACCTAAAAAAATTAAACAGAACAATAACAGTTCCAAATGTTGTTGGGCTTTCTTTAACGGAAGCGGCATCAATACTAAAATCGATGAAACTAAATTATGAAGTTGATGGAGAAGAATCTTTTGTTCTTTGGCAATCGGTTCCGCCAGGAGAAATGATGTTTGAGGGCGGAATAATACTTTTAAAAATGTGAAAGATGGGAGGGGAAATAAATGTTACTATCAAAACTTTTGGAAGGGGTTCAGGTAAAAAAATATATAGACAAAAAAGATGTGGATATCAAAAGCATTTGCTTTAACTCAAAAGATGTGAGGGAAGACAGTTTGTTTTTTTGTTTGTCTGGCTCTCAAGTTGATGGTCATGAGTTTGCAGAAAGTGCAAAACAAAAGGGCGCAAAAGCCATTGTTTGTGAAAGAGCACTTG
>JAEETG010000100.1 GCA_016290255.1 Clostridia bacterium | reverse complement strand
TCTCTAATTGTCATCTTTTTCCCCTCAAGAGAAAAA
The DNA here is from genome assembly GCA_016290255.1 of Clostridia bacterium. Taxonomy (GTDB): domain Bacteria; phylum Bacillota; class Clostridia; order Christensenellales; family UBA1242; genus UBA7584. Next base: position 2,732 of record JAEETG010000100.1, on the reverse strand, counting down.
TTGTCATTTTGATAATAGCTATCTGACAATCCGCCCTCAACACTCACAAGTTCATATCCTGATTCTTCCAGTGCCTTTTTGTTAGGTCCAGAACAACCAGCAAACAAAGGAACAGTGAATGCCGCTCCTCCGCAGATTGCCATAGACAAAGCACACAATCCTTTCTTTATTTTTTTCATAAACACCCCCATTGCCCAAAAGCAATTTATCCTTTTTTGTTTTTGAGAACTATCTCTGAAATAATGATAACATTTGGGGGCACAATTGTCAATAAATTAGCCAAAGATACACAAAAAAAATGAGAGAATTATTCTCTCATTTTTATATATCATATTTGGTGTTGTAGGCTCTTTCATAACAATTTTTCACAAGTTCAAAATTCTTGTTTTTCATGTCTTCAATGTTTTGCCTATTGGACTTTCTTTCATCTTTCCTTATTGGTGGAAAAATGTGAATTGTGTATTCTTGCACAAAAAAGCCATCTTCACCCAAAATGTCACTATCTTGCATTGTGATAAACATTGGAATCACTGGAACATCGCTTTTAACCGCAAACTTAAAGGCGCCATCTTGAAATGGCCTTGGCTTTTTATAGTTCCACCACATTGCTTGTTCTGGATAAACAACAATCAGGTTTCCATCTTTCAAAACAGTGTCAACCGCTCTCACAAACATTTTCATTGTGTCCGCATTTGAACTCAAGGGAAGTGTGTTACAGTGACGCATAATTCGTCCAAAAAAACCTGGAAAGTTTGTGTAGTTTCCCTCACGAATAACCCTATAAAGTTTTTCTTTCTTGATTCCCGCAGCACAAGTTGCATATTGAACCGCAAAAGTGTCCATTGGGTTAAAGTGGTTTGATGTTATTATTGCTCCGCTATCCAAATATTTTAGATGCTCCAAGCCAATAACATCTTTTATGATGAGTTTTTTGTCTCGCAAAATGTTCATCAAATATTTTTCCGCACCACGAAAAGAAAACCACCTTGCAATTTTTGATGAAATTTCTTCATTTAGGTAGTCCACCATCTCCGGCATCAAAACAGGTGCTGGAGGGTCTTTTTCAACATCTTCATTCCATCTTTTTTCTTGTTCAAACTTTTCTATTTTCTTTTGCACCAACAATCTTTCTTGATGTGCCCATTCATTTGCTGCCATGTTACATAACTCCATATATTTCTTTTTGTCTTTGTGTGATTCTTTTCAAAACTCCCAAAACAATTTTGTTATAGAATGTGTTGTCTTGATTTGTTATATCAATTGCCTTTTGCCTTAAAGCAAGTTCTGCAAGTTTTTTCTGTTCTCTTTGAATATCTGAAAAGTTTTGTCTAACATTTCTTATCATATCATAGAATTGTGACTTTTTGGCATAATACCAAAAATATTCACAGTTGTCAACATCGCTTTGCCAAGGTTTTTCTGCCAAAGCAAAGTGAACAATGTGTTTTGAGCCAACACGATCAACTTTGTAGTTTGTTTTGTTCCAGCATTTTGGAAGCAAAAGGATTTTCCCTCTGCACAAAAAGTTTATGTATGCTTGATCTGGGTCGATTAACTCAAAATTGTAGTTTGTGAGCATATAAGTGAATTTTTGCTCAATCTTGTGTTCCCTAAACTTTGTTAAATCCATGAGTAAAATTCCGGTGTTAATATATTTTTGAGAATCAAGCCCCAAAGCATATTTTGCATACATTGAATATTCTTTTGTGTTTGCAACAAATTGTTCAACTGCTCCAGCAAGCATATTGTCGCCCAAGTCAACATCAAAAAGGTCGGCAACATCACGAAGAACAACAATATCACAATCCAAATACAAAACTTTTGTTAGGTGTGGGAACAAGTTTTGAATAAACAATCTATAATAGCACGCAACTCCAAAGTGCATGATTTTTTTGAATTTATCCTTAATTTCTTCAACATACAAAGAAATATCACAAAAGTTTATGGAAACATTTTGCTTTTCTTGGCTTTTCACCATTTGCTTTGATCTTTCGCTCAATCCCGTGTTTAGAACGTAGATATCATATTTGTTGTTAACGCTTGTGTGGTCTATAAGTGACCTTATGGCAACATCTAGATATGGAATGTAGTTGTCATCTGTTGCGAAAAAGATTGGAATAGTTTTATCATAATTCATAATGTTATACCTCTTTTTTTTGATTTATTTTTCTCATGTATATCTTGTATAGTTTTGGTCTGTTGTAACGTTGCACAATAATTGGAAGCATGTTAAAGTATGTGTTCAGCAAAAACTCTGGAAGAGCAAAGTTTAGAATATGAAGTGGAAAAATAAAGAAAATTGCAATTCCAAAGATGATGCACAAGTGATGAGTGATTTCCCCTAAGATTGTTTCTTTTATGAACTCCTCCAAATATGAAGCGTCATCACTTTTCATCTCCGTTTTTGAAAAACCTTTCAGTGCTCCACCCAGTTCTGGAATTTTGTCCTTAAACCATCTCACTCCAATTTTTTCATAGAATTTTCTTTCAAAAGCAAAGCACCTAAAAATTTTGGAGTGAATGTTTATTTTCTTTTTTGGAACCAATCGAACCAGGCCTGCTGCCAAAAAATCTAAAGCAAAAAATGCAACAATAATTAAAAGGGGATAATAAAAGCAAAACAGAACGTTAAATTCACAAACGCCGCACAGTGACAAAATCATGTTTACCAGAAAGATTAACAAGTAGCCAACGCACAGCGTGATTAAATAGCCCCTCAATCTAAGCATTTT
>JAEETG010000099.1 GCA_016290255.1 Clostridia bacterium | reverse complement strand
ATATCAATTCCCCAATCCGTTTTCAAATAATCAAGAACAGAAACATAAGCATATTTCTCTTGAATCATAAGCGTTGTTGACGACAATGAGTATGACAAAATATTTGAAGGATCATAGTAAATTTTTATCTCTTGCGGTTCCTTTTTTGTGTCAACAAACAAAACCATCAAAGTGTTTCTTAGTTTTAAGTCTTTGATCCCCGCAGTCAAATCTTCTTGCCATAAAATTTCACCATCGCCAACATATTCTTTTAACACATTTAAAACATCTTGGTTCACATCGCCATCTTTAACATAAGTTATGTTTTGGTTAACTTGGCCGCTTTCTTGTTGAGTTTGAACATTGCTAATTGAAGTTTTTTCAACAACAACACCAACGCATATTTGCATAAGGATTGGCCCAATAATCAAAAATGCCAAAATTATTGGACTACGCCATAATTTTTTAAGCTCATAGTAAACTAATTTAAAGAATGAACTAAAACTATTTCCTATCTTGTTTTTCATAACTATCACCTTTGGTGTATTTAAAAATTAGTTCTGAGGCATTTTTAAACTTGTTTGAACCAAATGTTTTGTTAACATAATCGGCATACACAATTTTTCCATCACTCAAAATTGCAACCTTGTCGCAAAAATCAATTTCTTCCATATAATGCGTTGTTAGCAAAACGGAGCCACCATCTTTCATGAATTCACTCAAAATCTTTTGAAAACTTTCGCGAAAAAGTGGGTCCATGGCACTTGTTGGTTCGTCTAAAACAAGCAGTTGTGGGTTAAAAATAATTGATGACGCGAGTGACAAAAGTTGTTTATATCCACCAGACAAATCTTTTGCAAGCATATCCTTTTTTTGGGTTAGAAAACATTTTTCAAGAACAGATTGCACAACGCCTTTATCTAAATGATATAAAACAGCCAAATAACCCAAATTTTCTCCAACTGTTAAATCTTGAAAAAGTGAAAAAGTTTGTGGCATATAACCAATTTCCCCTTTTCCAAAAGGCACCTGGATTTCTCCACCACTTTGCCTTTTCACTCCACAAATAATTTCCAAAAGAGTTGATTTTCCACTGCCATTAACTCCAATAAGGGCAATTTTTTCACTCTTTTTTATGCTAAGGTTCACGCCTTTTAGCACTTCTTTTTTGCCATAACTTTTTGTTATGTTTTTTATTTCCAAAATATTATCAGACATTTTTGTCCTTTTAAAAACAAAAAGCATTTCAAAATGCTTTTTATTTATGGTTTTGTTATCTTATGTTCATTCTCAAAACAATGTCTCCACCAATGGAAGCAATTGCAACATCACAATCAACTCTTAGCGTTATTTCAACAATTTCTTCAACCAAATTGTCTTGGCTTGTGATAAGTTTTGTTTCAATGTTTGAAATTTTGAACATATCTTCAAGTGCTGATTCATCACTTAGTTTTTGAATAAGTTTGTTATAATCAACAGTCACTCCTTGTGGAAGTTCAATAAACTTGAAGATTTCATTGTAATCTAAATCTGGCTTTGTTCCAATCAAATAAACTGCCGCAAGTGAATAAACTGTTATTCTTGCCTCATCAATAAGGTTGTTGTCCGCAAATCTTTGAATTGTTTTAAATGTTTCTTCCACATCAAGATTTTCGTTTGCAATGCCATCGTGAATATCGCTCAAAATATCTTCAACATTTCTTACAAACGCTTCTTCACCAAGCCTTCCATTGCCTGCAATTTGATATAAATACTCTGCAAAGAAATCAAACATTTTAAATCTGTTTTCAGAGTTTGTTGCAAGTGTTAGAACATCTGTTATGTTTTCAATAGTTAGAAGGTTTTCAACATATTCTGGGTTGTTTATGTCACTAAATCTAGACAAAACCGTTCTAAACACTTCTGGATAAGTTTGCCCAGCCACCTCATCAACAAAGTTCATGAACATATTAACTGTTTCATGCAAATCAAATTGAGACATATCAATTTGATCTTCAACCGTTATTGAATTAACAAATGGTTGAACAAAGAATGTGTTAAATTTGTTGTTAACTTCATCTGGGGAATTAAATGAATCAACAAATATATTATTGAGCATAGTCTTTAATCCACTTGGCGTTTGATTGTTTATAAATTCATTAATTCTAATTCCAAGTATGGCACTTGTTTTTAACACATAGTTGCCAATTATTTGTTGTTCATAATAGTCCATTGAGTGTTGATCAAGTATGTCCCAATATTGATTATAATAATCATTCCAAGAAGCAATATTCCTCATTGCAGAAACTTTGCATAATTCAGCAAATGCAATCAAAACATCTTCAATTGGTTTTTCAGATTTTCCAGCAATCAAATTGTCGATTGCCACAAGAAAATTATGAGTGGCATCTTTCATTTCGTCAGGGGTATATGACGATGATGCAATTTCTTGCTCATAGTATTGTTCCATCAAATTAAAGTTAGAAAAGTTTCCATCTGTTTTGACTTGTTCAATAACTGGGCTTACAATATCAAAAATTTCTTGGAAATAACTATCTTCACTATCAGTGTTGCCAGCCAATGCAATTGTGATTCCATATTTTAGATAATATGTGAAATCCTCTCCAACAGTTTCATTGTTCATTAAAGAAACAACAAAACTTGTCACGCTTTCAACGTTGTTGAACGCAAGCAAATCTGCGGCTTTCATCAAAACTGCCTCAAGTTCCAAAACTGCTTTAATTTCTTTTGATGCATCAACAACATCAACACTGCTTATTGCTTCCAAAAGTTTTGCCCTTTCTGAAAGCAAACTTTCAAAATCTCCTGTTTTAATCATTTCATCTAGTGCTTGACCATATGAAATCACTTCATTAACCCAAGGACCATGACCCTGGAAATGTTGCATCATAAGATTTGCCAATTTTTCAAAGAAATCAAAGCTTTCAAGTGAAGCATTTTGCCTAATTCCATCCAAAGAATTTTTAATTGTATTTTTCATTTCATCAATTGAAATGTCTAAATAATCCTCATTGATGTCACTTAGTGTTGCAACATAATTGTTGATTGTTTGAGCAAGAGTTATTGGGATAACATCATAAAATAGTTCACTGAGAGCCTCTTCTCTTAGTAATCCTTGCATAAATTCAACAGCGTTTGAATAATCTTTGTTGAAAATAGCAAACAAAAGTTCAGCGTATGCTTTGCTCATTTGCATTTCTTGTGAAACAAAGTTGATGTCATGGAGAGCGCTTGCATACCTTTTTACTGCATTTAAAACATATTCGCCAATGTTTCCATTGAGTCCAATGATTTCATCAACAACCTTTGCAAGTTCCAGTTGTGCCATTGACACACTTTCCATATCTTGCAAAACGCTAGATAAGAAATCTTCTCCAGAATTATATTGAATTAAAGATTCTTTCATAAGCTCATATGCTTGTTTTTGCAGTTCATAGAAGAAATATGGTGTTCCATATTGTGCCAGATTTTGTTTGTAAACATCATTGTTTGTTTGCTTAGACACAAATTTGGCAAGTTCTTCAACGCTTCCTGTTTGCAAAACATCAAAATATTCTTTCAAAGCACCGTAACTATCTTTTAGATATTGGCTAGAGTTTTCTTGATTTTTCATAATAAATGAATATTGAACAAGCCTTGTTGCAAAATCCAAGTTTATCAAAAATTCAAATTCATTATTTTTAATTAAATCAACAACTTTTTCACTCGCAAAAGCCCCAGAAGTAATTGTGTTAATAAGATATGAAAGATTTGGCTGATCCATGCTGGCAGCATAAGTATTTACAAGAAAACTTAAATAGTCCACACTGATTTGGTTGTGTGCTGCATCATTTATGCTTTCACCATCAGCCTCCAATGAAGATCTAACAACCCCATCAACAACAGCCCCAACAAACTCTTTCATAAGTTTTTTGGCAAGCTCTTCTGTTTCAATTTTGTTTATTTCATTTATTGGCTTAATTAACCCCGTTGAAACTGTTTGGTTTGCCTGTTCATTCAAAAACCTTGCAGTGTAGTTTGCATCAATCTGAACTGAAACATCTTTAAAGTTTTCTGCAGAATATTTCTTCATGATGCTTTTAAGCTGTTCCAAAAGTTCTTTTTGGCTTTTTTCCTTAACATTTATAATAAAAGAATATGTGTTCCCATCATATGTAACACTAATTTCTTTTTCTCCGCCAGTTGTCATATCTGGTCTTGATAAAAGCATGCTGTCACTGAGAACGATATCATATGTCATGT
>JAEETG010000098.1 GCA_016290255.1 Clostridia bacterium | reverse complement strand
ATAGATTATATTGTTTTAAGTCCGGGAATTTGTTTGAAAAAATATCAAAGGATTGCAGAAAAGAATAACATAAAAATCATTGGAGAACTTGAACTTGCTTTTCAAAATTGTTATTCACCAGTTCTTGCGGTTACTGGCACAAATGGAAAAACAACAACAGTTAATTTGCTGTTTGAAATGATTAAAAAAATTGATGGCAACGCGTGCATGGTTGGCAATGTTGGCAACTCTTTTTGTGAAGAACTTTCAAAAAAAAGTGTTGGAACTGCTGTTTGTGAGGTTAGCAGTTTTCAACTTGAACATATTGAAAAGTTTAAACCACAAATGGTTGGATTTTTAAACATTGCAAATGACCACCTAGATAGATATAAAAATTTTGATGAATATTTTTCTGCGAAGAAAAAGATTTTCACAAACTTTTCCACATATAGCATTGCCATATTTAATTTTGATGACAAAAAATTATTTGAGTTTTCTAAATCTCTAAATTGTCAAAAATATTATTTTTCTTTAAAGCCTCTTCCAAGAAATTTGTTTGGAGCGTTTTTAGATAATGAAAACATTGTGTTTAGATTTCAAGACAATGAATTTTCGTTTGAAAGAAAAATTGTGCATTTTTTGGGGGTGCACAATTTATATAATGTTATGTGTGCCTCAATCATGGCTCTTTTGAGTGGGGCTAAGTTTGAAAGCATTTGTGAAACAATAAAAGTTTTTTCTTTGCCAGAGCATAGGATTGAGTTTGTTGAAAAGATTGATGGCGTTTCGTTTTATGATGATTCAAAGGGGACAAATATTCACTCAACTCAAAATGCAATTTCTTGCTTTAATCAAAAAACGCTTCTCATTTTGGGTGGGAAAGATAAGGGCGAAAACTTTGACAATCTTTTTCAAAATTTGAAACAAAGTGTTGTTAGAATTTTTGCGTTTGGTGAAACTAGAAACAAAATATATAAAAGTGCAAAAAAATATTCTTTTCAAAACATTAAAAAAGTTAAAACATTAAAAGATGTTTTCACTCAAATAAACACAAAAGAAATGGAAGAAAATGTTGTTTTATTTTCTCCAGCGTGCTCAAGTTTTGACCAGTTTTCTTCCTATGAGGCAAGAGGAAATTATTATAAATCATTGGTTGAAAGGTTGGTTAATGGCTGATTATTTTGTAAAAACTAAATTGAAAATTAATTGGTGGGTTTTGGTTCCATGCTTAATCCTGGTTGTTTTGGGTGCTATTATGGTGTTTTCTGCATCGTCATATAATGCACAAAAAACATATGGAAACTCAATGTATTTTGCAAACAAACAAATTGTTGGGGCTGTTCTTGGGGTTGGTGCTTTGGTGTTTTTTTATTTTTTTAACTATAACTTTTTGAAGAAAATAAAATATTACGCTTTGGCTCTTGGGGTTATAGCGTTATGCATTGTGTTTATTCCTGGAATTGGAATTGAAAGCTATGGCGCAAAAAGGTGGATTGGTTTTGGCTCATTCAGTTTTCAGGCAAGTGAAATTGCAAAGTTTTGTTTCATTATTTTTTGTGCTGGGTTTATTTCTGACCATGAAAAGATAAACACTTTTAGGGGATTGCTTCCAATTTTGATTTCAGGGCTTGTGATGTGTTTTTTAATTATGCTTGAACCAAACATGAGCATCACAATTTGTTTTGCCGCCTTAATGGTTGTGATGCTTTTAGTGGGAGGGATGAAAATAAAGCATTTGTGTCTTTTATTGCTTCCAGCACTTGTTTTGATTCCAATTCTAATCTTGATTGAGCCATATCGAATTAACAGAATAGTTGCATTTTTAGACCCTTGGGCAAGCCCACAAGGGGAGGGGTTTCAACTTATTCAATCGCTATACTCACTGGGTTCTGGAGGATTTTTTGGAGTTGGGCTTTTTAACTCCCGCGCAAAATATTCATTTCTTCCGTTTTCGGAAAGTGATTTTATTTTTTCAATAATTGGAGAAGAACTTGGATTTTTTGGTGCAATTTGTGTTTTGATTTTATATCTTGTTTTAATCATTGCAGGTTACAAAATTGCAATCAAAGCAAACAATAGGTTTGGTTCATTTCTAGCAATTGGAATTTCATCTATTTTTGCAATTCAGGTTGTTTTAAATGTTTTTGTTGTGTCGGGCCTTGTGCCCCCAACCGGACTTCCACTTCCATTGATGAGTTCTGGCTCAACAAGTCTTGTAATGTTTATGGCGGCTGTTGGTGTGCTTTTAAATATTGATAGGCAAAGCAAAAACAGAGCATAGTGCTCTGTTTTTATTTTTTGAAAAAGTTTGTGATATTGTGTTATTATGTGTTATAATACCCTTGTTAGGAGATATGTATGAAAAAAGTTTTTACAAATAAAGAGTTGGAAATTATGAGTTATGAAAGTCAGGTTGGAATGTTTTTGTCAAATATTGAAAAACTTGCAAATGGCTGGATTGTTTATTCTCAAGTTGTTGACTCTGAATATTGGAATTTTTTAACTTGTTTTAGTGCTCAAACAATTCAAGAGTTTGAACAAGTTGTGAGTGATGCAAAAAAGTTTTTTAAAAAAATACATAGAGAGTTTGTGATATCAATTAATCCAACAGTTGAAATAAGTGAAGAAGTGGAATTATATTTAAAAGAAAACTATAATTATTGTGGAACAAGCGTTTGTATGATGACAGATAACATTATTTGTAGACCGCGGATTTTGGAAGGCTATTCTTTTAGACAAATTAACAACAAAAATGAAAGTTTGCTGTTTGTGAACACTTTCAAAACATCAAAAACACAAACTCTATCAACAGATGTGTATCCAGCACTAAAGGATTGTTATTTTGATGCTTTGTTGTTGTCGTTTAAAAATGAACACAAATGGGATTATAGGCATTATATCAGTGAATATCAAAAAAGCCCAGTTGGAATGGTTTCTGCTGTTATAAGCAAAGATTTGCAAATGTGTGGCTTATATGGTGGAGGAACTTATGTGGCTCACAGGGGCAAAGGTGTTTTTTCAAACCTATTAAAATATGTTCAAAATGAGCTAAAAAAAGAAAATATAAAACATTTTTGTTTGTTCACAGCAAAAAATTCAAATAATGAAAAGTTATATAAAGAATTAAATTTTAAAACCATGTATGATATAGATGTTTATAAGCAAAACAAATTTAATTTATAATGACTTGTGTTATGAAAAAAGATGAAAAAAGAGATGAATTAGTCATCTCTTTTTAATTTAACGTTCACAACGGATATGTTTAGTTTTAGAACTTGTGGATGCCCACGCTTTATTGGGTCGATTGGTTCCTCTTTTGATTTTTGGTAGGCGATAAGAGCCTTTGCAAGCTGGTCAGGGCAACTTGTGTCATTTTTGCATTTTATGCCAGAACAGATGGCAATGATTTCTTTTATTGGTTTACCGATGGTAAGCCTTGCCAGAGCCTGCAAGCCTCCGGCACAACCACCCAAAAATTTCAAATCTCTAAGTATGCCATTGTCGTCAACATCAAATATAATTTGACGAGAGCATGTTCCAATTGTTCTAAAAGATTCCATAAACTAATCCCCTTTTTCAGTCCACAACAAATTGGTGTAGACAAATTCATAAAAGTTTGGTGCTTTGTTTGGCCACAATTCAATTGCTTTAATTGCTTCTGCTCGTGTTTGAACATTTATGTTAATTTCAAATGTTGGAATGTCTGAAGTTGAGTCGATAATTTTGAGTTTAACCATATATGTTCCGTCTGCATTTTTCTTAAATTCTGCCACATATTCTTGAAGTCTTTTAAAATACATTCTGTTTGTCTTACAGAAAGTTGAAATGTTTTCTCGCAGGTCTTCTGGTATGTCTTTATAAAATGAGTTAACAATGTTTCTTCCAAGAGCGGTTAGGCTATATCTTGGATTTTCTCCCTTTTCATCAACCGAGAAAATCATTTTGAACTCAATGAGCGTTGGGAAAACGGCTTTTAATTCCATATAGTTAATCCAAGAGTTTCTTGATGTGCATATGTCGAAAATGAATTGTTCACTAAGTGGAATTTCAATTTGTTCAAGCATATAAAGAAGAATTAATTTTGTTTCTGTGTCATCTCTAGAAAAATTTTCTTTCAAAATCTAATTCCCCCTTTTTTGTTAATGATTTTATTTATAGCCCATATTATAACACATAAATTGGAGCCTGACAAACAAAAAAGCAACAAAAACTTAAAAAATATTTCCAAATTGTTTGGTTTTTTGTTTTCGTTGTGTTAAACTAATACTATACACAAATGGGGAAAATCATATGGAAGAAAACAAAAACAATGATATTATAAACTTTTATGATGCTTGCACAGATTTGCAAAATGCAAAGCTAATTCTTGCTGATGCAAAGATTGGAAAAGTTTTGAAAACAATTATGGAAAGTTCCGACCTTTTTGCAACAGTTGGTGAATGCTTGATAAATTTCAACTATGAAGCAGAGTTCCAAAAAGCACAAGTTAGAAAAGATGCTGAAACACTATATTTTAGGTTGCCAGAAGAAAAAACAAAAGTTATTGCACTTGTTTTTAACATTTTGAGTGAGTGCGACACCCATAAATTAGATCTTCACGAATTTTTGAAAGAATTTTTTGTTAATGACAATGGCGACATGGGATATGCATTTTTGAATTTTGTTCACAAAGTTGTGTTCCCATTTAGAGATGCACTATGTTCAATTGTTGTTGGCGAAGAAATTGAAGAAGATGTTGAAGAGGCTCCGCAAGAAGAAGAAATTGTGGAAGAAACCGATGAAATGGAAGAGAAAGGTGATATTTTGGGAGAGTTCTACCACGATGTGACAAACACACTAAAACTCATCAAAGAAACCATTGAAATAGATTACAAGGTGAAACCAGATAGACGTGATGAAATCAACATAACAATTGACGGAATGCTTGAAAGTATGGATATGGGAAACCTAAAAATTATGAATGCTTTGATAATTTCATTATATTATCTTTTAAAGCCAATCAAGAGCGTTAGATACTATAAAGAAGAACTGGAAAACAGGCTAAGAGAGTTCTATGCAACCTTACAAGAATAAACAAATCCCCAAACAAATAAGTGTTGAAAAAATTGCATGAGTTAGCTTTTGCAAAAAGTAGACACTTATTTTTATTTTTGCAGATTTCAAAAAATATATTGATTGTAAATGAATTGAAAGCCCTCCAAAAGAGATTAAAAATGTGGCTGAGCAGCACAAAAGGGATTTGTTTAGGTTGAGGCTTGAAAGGTCCAAAAGCCCTCGAGTGACTTCAACAAAGCCGTTTATAATGGAGTTAAAAAAGCCTTCTGGAACATTTTGTGAAAATAACTTTTGTGGAATAATTGAAAAAACATTAATTAAGCCCACATTGTTTAAAAAATCAATAAAAACAAAGAAGATTGCAATATAGCCACCAACCATTAAAATTGAAATTATGCTGTCATATAATATGCCAGACAAGATGTTGTTTGAGTTTTTCTCACTGTTTGATGTGATGCTATATTCAATTTGTTTTTGGTTATAATTTCGATATAAAATTCCGTTTAAAAAAGCACCCAAAATGTGCGAAATTAAAATAATGAACCCAAAAGTTTGCGACTTAAACATGCAAACCCCCACTGTTCCAACAATAAATAATGGGCCTGAAGTGGAGCAAAATGCGTTCATTTTTGTTGCATCAACATTGTTTATTACGCCTTTTTTAAAAAGTTCAGAAATAAGTTTTGCACCAACTGGGTAACCAGAAATTATGCTCATTAAAAAAACATAAGATGAAATTCCCGGGGTCTTAAACAATTTTTTTGTTATGGGAGTTAAAAGTTTTGAGATTTTTTCCACAACATTTAACTCAGTTAACAGTTTTGTTAAAAAGAAAAACGGGAAAAGTGCTGGAACAACCTTTGTGAGCCAAACATCAATGCCGTTAAGGGTGCTTGATATGTATGTTTGAGGGCTAACTATAAGTGATATAATTAAAACAAACACCAAAAAAGTGAGAAAAACTTTTGCTGTTTTCAATGTTTTTGCATGCATATTTTATTATATTTTTTTTATGAATTTTATAGAACAAAATGTGATAATAAGGGCTTATTTAGTTGCTTTTCTATGCGGTTTTTGCTAAAATTAATAATAGCATTTATGAAAAACAAATAGGAGAAGAAATGGAAGAGCAACCAATTATTGAAATTGAAATAGATTTGTCGCAATCAGCTGTTCAAGAAAAGCCAAAAGAAGATTTGGTTGTTCCTGCATATGACATAACAGACACGCGAGAGAAGGGTGGCATAAAAAAATTAACTGAAGAAGAACTTTTGGAAAAAGAAAAAGAACTTCTTGGAAATGACTATATTATGCCAACACTAGAAGAAGCAAACATTGTGTTTCAACTTGGAGATGAGGTTGGCCCACTTGATGTTTTGCTTGAACTCATTAAAGAAACAAAGCTCGACATCATGGAAGTGCACCTGGCAGACCTTACTGAGCAATTTTTGGAATATATGGAAAATGCCGACCTTAATATGGAGCAAAAAAGTGAATTTGTGGCAGTTGCCGCAACGCTTTTGGAAATTAAGTCAAAATCACTTCTTCCAGTTGAACCTGATGCGGAAGAGGATGAAGAGTCTGATCCAGAAATGGACATGAAAACAAAACTTAAACTCTATCAACTTTTCAAGGAGGCAGGTGGAGAGCTTGCACTCATTGAAAACACTGATCACTTTTATAAGGAGCCAGATAAATCTGCGGGGGACTACAAAGTTGTTTTGAAAAATATGGATATGCAAGGGCTTGTTGATGCCTTTTCAAAACTACTTGTAAAAGTTGAGAAAAAGGAACAAGAACAGGAAGAAAAACACATCAGCAAAGATAGGTTCACTCTTGCAGACAGCATTGTGCATCTTAGATCTCTTGTGGAAGACAAAAAGAAAATTAAGTTTTCTGAGTGCTTCCAAAGCGACTATTCAAGAGGTGAAATTATTATAACATTTTTGGCAATGCTGGAACTACTTAAAAAACAATTTATCAAAGTTACACAAGATGATGTTTTTGCTGAGATTGAAATAGAAATAAAAGAGGAGAAGAAAGAAGATGAACAAACAGACGCTGAGTGAAATAATTGAGGGAATATTGTTTGTTAACGGAAATGGTGTTGAACTAAAGTTTATCGCTGAAAAACTTGATGTCAAACTTGATGATGTGAAAAAGGCAGTTGAAGAACTAAAGAAAAAGCACACAGAAGAAAGTGGAATTCAGGTGATAACCTACAAAGACAAAGTTCAACTAACATCTAACCCAAAATATTCTGAACAAATATCACTTGTTTTGAATCCAATAAAAGAAAAAGCTCTAACAAAGGCGGCCCTTGAAACTGTTGCAATAATTGCGTATCAACAACCAATCACAAAAGCTGAAATTGAACTTGTTAGAGGATCTTCTTCCGATTATGCAATTCAAATTCTTTTGTCTCACAACATGATTGAAGTTGTTGGAAGAAAAGATGCTGTTGGGAAGCCACTACTTTTTGGAACAACAGATGAGTTTTTGAAAAGGTTTGAACTTCAAAGCCTTGATGACCTTCCAAAATATGAAGAACTTTTGGAACAAATTCAGGTCATCAAAAAAGATGGAAATGGGCTTTATAGAGAATTTGAAGTTCGTGATTTTGATGAAGTTCAAAAAGAACAAGAAAACGAAAACAAAGAACAAGAAAATTAATTTGCAAAAATTATATATAAAAAGTGCAACAAAAGTTGCATTTTTTTATTTATATTTACAAAAAATAAGTTTATGGAATGGTTTTATATTTGTTTAATTATTTGTTTGTGCGTGGTTATAATGTTATTTTTTCCCATCCTTTTTTCGGCAAAAGTGTTTTTAGATGTTTGCAAAAATTTAATGAAAGTTGAGATAAAACTATTTTTTATTCCAATCAAAAAAATGGAAAAGCCAATTTTTCAAATTGCTATAAAAAAGAAAAATAAAAAAAACGTTATGCCATTTATGCTTGAATTGTTAAAACTTGTGAAAATAACTTTTTTGGGCATAACGTGCGAGTTTGGTAAAAGGTATAATGTTATGCAAACAGTTTTGGTTTGCGGATTGCTTGAAACAATTTTATTTGTTTTACACTCACTGTTGAATAATTGCTTGGGTATTAACACAAAATATGCTGTGAAACCAAGTTTCTTTGAAACGAAACTAAATGCCGCTGGAAAAGTGAATATGGTGATTTTGCCAATAGATTTGTTGGTGGCATTTGTAAAAACTGAGCAAAGGGAGAAAAACAAAAATGCAAAAAAATAATATAAAAAACGTAAAAATAATTGAAAATTTTGTGATATTTTTTGCATTTTGCCTAATTATTTTTGCATTTATTCCATTTAAAACAAACAATGTATTTGCTGAAAATGATGTTTTTAGTGAAAAGATTGCATATAATTCAAGTGCAAAAAGTGCGATTGTGATTGATTCAATTGGCAAAAGAATTTTGTTTGAGAAAAATATAGATGAACATCTCCCAATGGCAAGCACAACAAAAATTGTCACCGCAATCACAGCAATTGAAAACTGTGATGATTTAGACAAGGTGATAACGGTTGATGATCGTTCTGTTGGAATTGAGGGCTCCAGCATATACCTAAAGCATGGTGAAGAGATATCAATTCGTGAACTTTTATATGGACTCATGCTTAGGTCTGGAAATGATGCGAGTGTGGCTCTAGCGTATGCGGTTGCTGGTGGAATTGATGAGTTTTGCGAGATGATGAATAATCTTGCCCAAAAGGTTGGAGCAAAAAATTCTCACTTTTCAAATCCTCATGGCTTAGATGATGAAAACCACTTCACAACTGCTTATGACTTGTCACTAATCACATCCTATGCGTTGCAAAATAATGATTTTGCGGAAATTGTGAAAACCAAAAGCATAAAGATTTGTGAGGAAAAAGAAAACCAAAGACTTCTTGTCAACAAGAACAAACTGTTGTCAAAAATGGATTGTTGCATTGGTGTTAAAACAGGTTTCACCAAAAAGGCTGGAAGATGCTTGGTGTCTGCTTGTGAAAAAGATGGCTTAAAACTTGTTTGTGTTGTTCTTGATTGTGGACCAATGTTTGAGGAAAGCGAAGATTTGTTTAATCTTGCATACAATCAGTTTAAAAAAGTTGAAATTTTGCCACCATATTATTTTGTGAAGTCTGCCACGGTTGAAGATGGAAAAGTGGAAAATGTTGGCCTTTGCACAAAAAGGGGTTTTGATATCGTTTTATCAAAAAAGGAACTTGCGGGCATAAATGTTGCTTTCAATGCACCCGATGAGCTAAAAGCACCAATAAAAAAGGATGAAATTGTTGGAGTTTGTGAAATTTATTATGGCAATCACTTGATTTTTTCAGAAAATATATATACAATAGAAGAAGTGGATTCCATATTGTTTAAGGACAAAATTAAAGATATACTAAACAACTGGAACGCATAAAAAGAGAAAAGGACAAGATTGTGATGCGTTTGAACAAATTTATGGCTTCATGTGGGGTTGCCTCAAGAAGAAAATGTGATGAAATTATTATGGAAGGCAGAGTGAAAATCAACGCCAAAGTTGTGAAAAAACTTGGCGTTCAGGTGGACACAACAAAAGACCTCGTAACCGTTGATGATGGGGCAATTAGAATTAAAGGGGATTGTGAATATTATCTATTAAACAAGCCAGTTGGCTATGTTACAACAGTTAGTGACCCTCAAGGCAGAAAAACTGTTATGGACCTTATTCCAGAAAGCAGAAAAAGGCTATACCCAATTGGCAGACTTGACTACAACACATCAGGACTTTTGCTTGTTACAAACGATGGAGAGCTCACTCAAAAACTCACACACCCATCATTTGAACTAGGGAAAACTTACGTTGCAAAAGTTTTGGGAGAAGTGACTTTATTGGATGTTGCAAAGCTTAGAGGTGGTGTGGACATTGGTGGATTTGTCACAAGCAAGGCAGAAGTAAACCTCATTTCAGCAAACAAAAAGGAAAGCAGAGTGAAACTCACAATCCACGAGGGCAAAAACAGGCAAGTTCGCAAAATGTTTAAGGCAATCGGCAAAAATGTTGTTGAACTAGAAAGAATTGCAATAGGTAAAATAAACCTTTCTGGCCTAAAAGTTGGTGAATGTAGGCCGCTAACAGACAAGGAAATAAGTTATCTAAAAGAGGTGTGATATGTTTTTTTATAGGTTAAGTCACGCACTTTGTTATCTTCCAACCAACATTTTTTATCCAACCAAAATAATAGGAAGAAAAAATGTGCCAAAAAAAGGTGCTTGCATAATGTGTTGCAATCACCGTTCAAATATGGACGTTGTTGTGATTGAAACAAAGTTCTATCGTAGGCCTTTCATTTTGGCAAAACACACACTTTTCAAAAATAAGTTCGTGGGTGCAGTGCTCAAAAGCTATGGCGGAATTCCAGTGAATCGTGAGCAAGTTGGCGTTCAGTCAATAAAAGCGTGTTTAGATGCTTTGAAAAAAGGAGAAAGGCTTCTTCTTTTTCCAGAAGGGACCAGAAAAGACATAAGCGATGAGGAAAGCATGTCACTCAAGAGTGGAACGGCAATGTTCGCTCTAAAATCACAAGCACCAATAGTTCCAATGTGGCTCATAAAAAAGCCAAAAGCGTTTAGGCACAATGTTTTGCTTGTTGGTGAGCCTTTCCGCTTAACAGAGTTTGAGGGGCAAAAGGCGACAAAAGAAATTTTGCAGGAAGCCAGCAAAATAATATCACAAAAGATGCAAAATTTGAGGGATACCTACCTAAAAGAGCAGGAAGAGAAAAAGGCAAAAAAGAAAAAGCCAAAAGAAAAATAGTTTTTCATAACAAAAAAGGGGAAGAGTTTTCCTCTTTTTTTATTGATAAAAAAGGCATTTTTAACATTTTTTAATTGACACCACATTGCTTTTTTGCTAGAATATTATAAAACATTTTGTCGAAAAGGAGAAAACGCGTAAAAATGGGAAAAAACGTTAAAATAATAATAGCCCTTCACAAAAATTATGAAGTGCCACAAGAAGATATTTATTTGCCACTTCATGTTGGGGCTGAAGGTAAAGAAAGTTTTGGCTTAAAAGAAAAAGATAACGTTGGCGACAACATTTCGGCAAAAAACCCATTCTATTCTGAGCTCACAGGCGTTTATTGGGCTTGGAAAAACCTGAAAGCAGACTATGTTGGGCTTGTTCACTACAGAAGATATTTCGCAGGAAAACACAAGTTTTTGGTTAATGGCAAAACCAAGAACATTTTGTCAGCAGAAGAAATAAATAAACTATTAGACCAAACAGATGTTGTGCTTCCAAAAAAGAGAAACTACTACATCGAAAATCTTTATTCTCACTATGCTCACACAATGTATGTGGAACCTCTAGACATCACTGGCGAGATCATAAAAGAAAAGTGCCCAGAATACTTTCCGGAGTTTGAGGCACTAAAGAAAAGAAAGTCTGCACACATGTTCAATATGTTTGTGATGAAGAAAGACATTTTTGACAAATACTGTGAGTGGATGTTTGGCATTTTGTTTAAACTTGAAAAGAGAGTTGATAATTCCAAATATGATTCTTTTCATGCAAGGTTCTATGGCCGCGTGAGTGAACTCATGCTGGACATTTTCTTGCGCACAAACAAAATAGGCTACAAAGAAGTTAAACTAAAAAACATTGAAAAACAAAATTTCTTTAAAAGAGTTAAAAGTTTTTTAAGGGCAAAATTTAAAGGGGAGAAATATGGCAAAAGTTTTTGATTTTCTATATCGAAACGAAAAAAGCAAAAAATATATAATCTTTACATTGATAGCGCTATATGGTTGCGCTATTTTAAGCCAATCTCTAGCGTTTTTTGATGGTGGACAGCATGCGCTGGTATTAAAAGCAATAAAAATATCAAGACTTGTTATGGCTGTATTATTGGGGATATATTTTGTTGTGGACTTTTTTAAGAAAAAAGTTAAAATTGATTGGCTATTCTTTGTTTTACTTGCATTTTTTATTGTAACTCTTATTGTTGCTAAATCGACTTTCCTTATTTCAATACTATTTTTTGTTTATATTTTGAGACAATATAAATTTGATGATTTTATAAAATATGCTTTCTGGTTTTTGTTTGGTTTTTTTGTTATCACAATATGTTTTTCAATGATTGGGATAATTCCTGACTTGATACATTCTAGGGGGGATATCACTAGACATTGTTTGGGACTAAATAATTCAACATATTCTCAAAATATTTTCGCATTCATAATACTCGCAAGCATCTATATATATAGAAGCAAGTTGAGTTGGTTGGCTATTCTACTTGAATTGTGTGTGGCTTGTTTTATATATTTTTTAACCAATTCTCGTGCATCATTTCTTTTGTCAATATTGCTATTGGTGGTTATTTGCATTGTCAAACTATTTATTCTTTTCAACAAAAAAACAATTACGACAAAAACAAATAAGTTTTTAACTATATTGTTGTCATTGATGCCTTTAATATCATTTGTTATATTTGGTGTTTTGGTGTTGATGTGGTCAGGGCAGTCTGATTTGATTATTCGTTTAAATGATATGCTGAGTGGCAGAATTGAATTAACATATAATGCTTTTGTTGATGGGAAACTCTCTTTCTTTGGTAGGGATAATTATTGGTATGATTCTTCTGGCTATATTGGTATCGACAATGCATACTTTAATTGCTTGTTTACGAATGGAATCATTAACACTTTGATAGTCTTGTGTATGAATTGTTGGATTATATTTGATTCTGTTAAAAAGAAAAACTACTGGCTCACATTTGCTCTCATTGTTGTTTTGATTGATTCTTTTGTGGAACAAAGTTTACTAGGGTTTCAATTTAATTTATTTGTTTTTGCCTTAATGAATTTAAACCAGTTAGATAATGTGAAATCAAAGAAAGGTCCAATGGCCATTTCACCAAAAACTTTAAAGAAACTTGAAAATGTGAAACTATCTGTTATTGTTCTTTGTTATAATGGCGAAAAATATATTAAAAAAGCAATGGAGAATCTCTTCAATCAAGATGTTAACATGGAGATAATTGTCATAAATGATGGCTCAACAGATAACAGTTTAAAGATGCTTCAAAAATATGGAGATAAAATAAAAATTTATTCAAACGAAAAACAGATGGGCATTAGTTATTCTAGAAATGTTGGAATTATGAAAGCAACAGGAGACTACACTGCAAACTATGATATTGATGACCTAATTGAACCAAATATGTTTAAAGATATGCTGGCAAAAATTGTTGAAACTGGGGCTGATATTTGTGTGTGTGATTATGATGAGGTTGATGAAGAAGGAAAATTCATCACAAACTCTAAATACACTCTTAATGATGAAATGGGCAAAGATGTTTACAGAAATTATTTGTTGGACAAAATTGGCCCTGCTTGGTGGAACAAAATATTCAAAGCATCATATATCAAGAAAAAAAGATTTGATGAAACTCTTTTGATTGGGGAAGACCTAAACTTCTGCTTAGGTGTGTTTAGTGAAAAACCTAAAACAGTTTTTGTTGATGAGGTTTTGTATCATTACACTCAACGTAACACATCAATTATGCATGACCTATCCCCAAAACATTTGCACTTTTTGGAGATTGAAAACAAAGAAACCTTTAAAAAATTAAAACAAAAGGGTGAATACCCAGAAGAACTAGAGGCTTTTAGAGTTCAGATGATCGCAAGATCAATTCACTCAATTTCAAACTTAAAAAGTAAGTATAACAAGAAAAAAGTTTATGAATATCTGAAAGGTTTTTGCAATAAAGAAAACTTAAACGCAATTATAAAGAACAAACACTTAAGCAAATTTACAAGAGTTGAATGCTTTATTATGAAAACATTTGGAATTAAATTCCATTTGGCGATGATGCCAATTTATAAAAAAATAAGAGCAATGAAAAGGAAAAAATAATGATTAAAGTTTTGGAATATTTTGGAGAACCACTGTGGTATGGTGGAGAAGAGATGTTTATGATTAATATGTACAAAAACTTCGAATCCAAAGATGTTTCTTATTCACTTGGCACAGCTTTCACATTAACAAACCAAAATTTAATTGAACTAGCGAAAAAAAGAAATGAAACAATATATCACTTTGATTATGACACAAAGTCAAAAAGTCGAAGAAGATATGCGAAAAAATCATTAAAACAAATTTTAATGAAAGAAAAGTTTGATGTTGTTCACATTCACTCATCCAGTCTATTTATTCTGTATGGTTGTGCCAAAATTGCAAAAAAGATGGGAATTAAAAAGGTTATTGTGCACTCTCACATTGCAGCGAACGAATCATTAAAACATTCAATCTTTAAAATGCTTTTCACAAATCGTGGGTTTAAAAGATATGCTGATTTATTTTTTGCTTGTTCACATTTGGCTGCAAAATTTCAGTTTCCAAAAGATGTTATTGAAAGAAAATTATACACAGTCATAAACAATGGAATAGAACTAGAAAAATTTACGTTTGATGAAAAAATAAGAAACGAATATCGAAAAGAGTTGGGATTAAATAAGTTCACAATTCTAAACGTTGGAAGATTTGCAAAAGTGAAGAACCAACAGTTTATTGTTGAAATCGCAAAAAAGCTTAAGGAAGACAATCAGAAATTTCAGTTTGTTTTGGTTGGTGAAGGGGAAACAAAACCGGAAATTGTTGATTCTGTGAAACAAAATGGTCTTGAGGATGATTTTGTTTTTCTTGAAAGGCGAAATGATGTTCCTAAAATTATGATGGCAGCAGATATGTTTGTTTTGCCATCACTATTTGAGGGGTTTCCAGTAACATCAATAGAGTCACAAGCAAGTGGATTAAAAAGTGTTTGTTCAGACACAATCACAACAGAAGCACAAATCACAGATCTTTACAAGATTTTGCCAATAGATAATCCAGATATTTGGGCTGAAGAAATTGAAAAAAGCATAAGTCAAAAAGTTGATAGAAAAAAATACGTAGAACTTGTGAAGAAAGCGGGATACAGTGCCAAAATGTCGGCTCTTTTATTGGAAAAAACATATTTAGGAGAATGAGATGAACTCTAAGTTGTTTGTGGTAACTCACAAAGAAGTGAAAAACATATTCCCAAAAGATAGAACAATTATGTTTGTTAATGCGGAAGGAAAAAAACTTCCAGATGGCTATGTTGGAGATGCAGACCCAAAAGACAATATTTCAAGAAAAAATCAAAGCTTTTGCGAACTCACTGGGCTTTATGTGATGATGCAAAGTGATTGTGATGTTTTGGGATTGGAACACTACAGAAGGCTGTTTATGAAAAGAAAATTGTTTCTTTTTAGATATCCATTTTTAAAAGAAAAAGATGTGCAAAAACTTTTGACAGAATATGATCTCATTTTGCCACAAAAAGGGCAGGTTGATGGGAATGTGTATGACCAATATGCCAAAGATCACATAAAAGATGATTTAGACAAAACAATTGCTATTGTGAAGAAAAAATATCCAGATTATGTTGATGCTCTACAAGAGATTATGAAGTCAAATGAACTATATTTTTACAATATGTTCATTGGGAAAAGTGATATTATAAAAGAATATTCAAAATGGCTCTTTGACATTTTGTTCGAACTAGAAAAACAAATTGACATAAGTGAGCGTGACACTTACCAAAAAAGGGTGTTTGGATTTTTGTCTGAAAGACTGTTTAATGTTTGGCTTAAAAAACACGGCGAATTGAAAATTGTTGAAAAGCCAGTTGTTTTGCTTGAAAGTAGTGTTTTCAAAACGCAAATGAGAAGACTAAAACACATTTTCAAGAAATAAATATATGGAGAATAAAATGTTAAAAAAATTATTAAAAAAGACATTTGTTTACACACTTTATAAAAAACATAAAAAGCAAAAAATTGAATCAAGATTAAAGGGGAAACATATTTTTGAGAATAGAAAAAAAGGCTCAAAAATATTGGTTTTAATTCTGGCTGGCTACAAAGATTTTTGCAAAGATGTTGTGTTTGAAAGAATAAAAACATTTGTTCCTAAAGAGGCTGATGTTTGTATTGTTTCCTCTGGGTTGTATTCAGAAGCTTTGTCCAATTTGGCAAAGCAAAATGATTGGTCCTATATTTCTTGCAAAAGAAATAATGTTTGTGCTGCAATAAATATTGGAATAAATGAATTTCAGGATGCGGAACTAATTTTCAAATTAGATGAAGATATTTTTGTTACAAAAAATTATTTCAGTGAATTGTTAGATGTTTATTCGCGTTGCCAGGAAAAAAATTCACTATATGAACCAGCTTTTGTGGCTCCACTTATTCCAATTAATGGTTTTGCTCATGCTGTTGTTTTAAAGAAACTTGGGCTTATGGAAAAGTATGCGGAACTATTTGAACCTGTTAGAATTCAGGCGGGTCCACATAGACAAATTGAAAACAATCCTGAGGTTGCCAAATTTATGTGGGGTGAGGGCGGATATGTTATGCATATTGATGACTTAGACAGATATGTGCATGATATGAAAAAGAGCATGATAACTTGCCCAATTAAGTTTTCTATTGGTGCCATTTTGTTTGGCAGAAATATATGGAAAGATATGAATTATTTTGACCCAGGAAAAGGAAATGGAATGGGAGCTGATGAGGTTCAGATTTGTGGTTATGCGATGATTAATTCAAAACCTATTGTTGTGAGCGAAAACACGTGTGTTGGGCATCTTTCTTTTGGTAAGCAAAACAAAACTATGGAAAGTTATTTTTTGGAGCATAAAGATAGATTTGAAATTAAAAAATAATAAAACAAATGTATGTTTTCAAAGATTAATTATGAAAGGAATTGAGGTGAAAATATGAAATATGATTATTTGATTGTTGGAGCAGGACTTTTTGGAGCAGTGTGTGCCAACGAACTAAAAAAACAAGGCAAAAAGATTTTGGTTATAGACAAAAGAGGTCATATTGCTGGAAACATATACACAGAACAAATAGAGGGAATCAATGTGCACGAATATGGTGCACACATTTTTCACACATCAAACAAAGATGTTTGGCAGTATATAAATAAATTTGCTGAGTTTAATAATTACATAAATTCTCCAGTTGCAAGATATAAAAATGAACTATATAATCTTCCTTTCAACATGAACACTTTCACAAAATTGTGGAGAGATGTTTTCACTCCAGATGATGCAAAAAAGCGAATTGAAGAAGAAAAGAAAGACGGTTTCACCGAAACTCCAAAAAACTTGGAAGAACAAGCAATAAACCTTGTTGGAAGAACAATTTATGAAAAGCTAATCAAGGGTTACACAGAAAAACAGTGGGGTAAATCTTGCACAGAACTGCCTGCTTTTATCATAAAAAGGCTTCCTGTTCGTTTCACTTTTAACAATAACTATTTCAACGACCGCTATCAAGGAATTCCAATTGGTGGCTACACCAAAATGATTGAAAAAATGCTTGACGGTGTTGAGGTTAAATTAAACTGCAATATGCTTGATAACAAAGAAGAGTTTTTGTCTCAAGCAGAAAAGGTTATTTACACTGGTCCTATTGATGAATATTTTGATTTCTGTTATGGGCCATTGGAATATCGAAGTGTTAGATTTGAGACAGAAGTTTTGGATAAGGAAAACTATCAAGGAAACGCTGTTGTGAACTACACAAGCCGTGATGAACCTTACACCAGAATGATTGAACACAAGCATTTTGAGTTTACTGAATGCCCAAAAACAGTTATTTCAAAAGAATATTCAAGCACATGGAAAAAGGGTGATGAGCCATATTATCCAGTGAACGATGAGAAAAACAATGCTCTGTATGAAAAATATAAGGCATTAGGTGAACAACAAAAAAATATTTATTTTGGCGGAAGATTGGGACAATATAAATATTATGACATGGACAAAGTTATAGTTGCGGCATTTGAAATGCTTAAGAATTTAAAATAAAGGATAGGATATTGTGCAAAAAGGCGTAAGTATTAAAAAAAACTACATATATAATGCAATATACCAAATAATCAATGTTTTAACTCCATTATTAACAACGCCATATGTTTCTCGAGTTCTATCTGTTGATGGGATTGGAAAAGCAAGTTTTGCAACATCACTTATAACATATTTTGTTATTTTTGCGTCCCTTGGCTTTTTGCTTTACGGCCAAAGAGAAATTGCAAAAAATATTGGAAATAAAGAGGAGCAAACAAAGGTTTTTTGGGAAATAAACATCTTGAGAACTTTGTTTGTTTCTTTTGCTTTAATGATAAACATTTCTTTGCTAATAAGCGGAGTTTATGGGCAAGACACCAGCCTTATGTGGATACTTTGTTTAAACATTTTTGCTGTTATGATTGATATATCTTTTTTATATCAAGGAAACGAACATTTTGGAAAAATTAGCATAATAAACATTATCACAAAACTGTTGATGGTGGCCTCTATTTTCTTGTTTGTGAAAACATCTAGTGATGTTTGGGTTTATGTTTTAATTAATACTTTGTGTTTAGTCTTTCCAAATGCGATGTTGTGGCTTTTCTTGAATGGGTATATCACCAAAGTTAAATTAAATAGTTTGTCTGTTTTTAGGCACATAAAAGGCGTTTTTGTGCTGTTTATTCCAACTGTTTCTCTCGTTTTGTATGCAATGATAGATAAGTCGTTTATAGGGTTTATAACAAACAGTGATGTTCAAAATGGGTTTTATGAACAAGCGGAAAAAATATTTAGATTCGCTCTTGTTATAATAACTTGCATGGCTGTTGTTATGGTTGCAAGAAACGCAAAATATTTTGCTCAAAATAGGGTTGATGACATAAAACAAAATATTTATAAAAGTTCGCATTTTGTGTGGGTTTTATCCATTCCAATGTGCTTGGGAATGGTTTGTGTTGCTCCTAATTTTATTCCATGGTTTTTGGGGGAAGATTTTGTTGGCAGCAATGCTATATTGCAAGTGCTTTCAACTTTATTTATTCTTATGGGTTTAAGCAATGTTTTGGGTGCACAATACATGCTTCCAACAATGAAAGATAAAAAATATACCATTGTGATATTGTGTGGGGCTACTCTTAACATAATGCTTAACATTCCACTTATTTATTTATGGGGGGCACTTGGTGCCAGCATTGCAACAGTTGTTTCAGAATTAATCGTTTGCGTTGTGATGTTTTGGCTCGTTCGAAAAGAACTTTCACTGAAAGAAATGTTTAAGACCATTTGGAAGCCACTTTTGTCTGGAATTATGATGTTTGGAGTCATTTTTCCACTTTCCATGCTTTTGAGTCCAAGCATTTTAAACACATTTATTATTGTGTTTGCGGGAATGGCTGTATATGCTTTAATGATACTAGCACTAAAGGACGATTTAGTTCTATCACTAATAAAACAAGTTTTTGCAAAAGTTTTCAAAAGAAATAGGGAATAGCATGTGCTATTTCTTTTTTTTATGAATATATTATTTTTGTGGATTATAAACTATTGTTGTGGGGTGTTTTTGTGTTTAAAAAAAGATTGAAAAATTGCTTAATGAACGAATATATTAATATTTGTAATATTAAAAATATTTGTTCAGATCATGCTGATAGCCCAATTTTTAGTAAAATTATTGATAAATCCACATCTTTAAAGAAAAGGTATGAGCAGATACTGTTTAGAGTTGGATATATTGATTTATCTTTTTCAATACTTTTGAAAGAAATTGAAAACAGGGATAATTCTTTATTTGACGAAAAAAAGGTTGAAGACTTGCTAAACTATTTTAAAAAATCTTTGTATTTTTATGAAATTGAACTTGATAGTAAAATGAAAAAATTGATGTTTAATGAGTTTGAAATACATTTTATTAAAAATTTGGGCTGAAAAAAATAAAAGTTGCTTTTTATAGGTTGCAAAAAAGCTTATTTTATGGTATTGTTATAACAATACCAATAAAAAAGAGGACAAAGTGGCAGCAAAAAAAATAAAACTAACTGAAGAGAAAAAAGAGCCGAAACAAAAAAAAACCATATATGAAATGTGCTTCAAGAGGTTTTTTGATATTGTTTTGTCTTTTTTGGCATTGATTATTTTGTCTCCACTATTTATAATTTTGTTTATTTGTTCGTGGATTGCGCTAAGGGGAAGAGCTGTGTTTGCACAGTATAGACCAGGAAAAAACGGAAAAGTTTTCAAACTTTATAAGTTTAGGTCAATGACAAACAAAACAGATGAAAGTGGTAATTTGCTTCCAGATAAAGACAGAATAACAAAATATGGAAAGTTTTTGAGAAAACTTAGCTTAGATGAACTACCGCAAATATGGAATATTCTAAAAGGCGACATGAGCATCATTGGCCCAAGGCCAAGGCAAGTTAAAGATATGATTTTTTATGATAAAGATGTTCTAAGAGCATATGAAATAAGGCCAGGGCTCACGGGGCTATCTCAGGTTAGTGGTGGAAGAAGCGAGGCAAGTTGGCAATCAATTTTTGAAAAAGATCTTCAATATAGAGAGAGAATAACTTTTTGGGGTGATGTGAAAATATTCTTTAAAACTATTGGTGTGATTTTTAAATCGGATAGTGCAACAGGTGGGGCAGAAGAAAGCAAAAGAGAATATTATTATTGTGACCATTTGTTAAAGCAAAACTTAATCACAAAAGAGCAATATGACTTGGGTCTCAAAAAATCAAATGAAATAATAAAAGACTATTCAAGTGTGACTTATCATGAAGAATTGCACAATTTGGATGTATAAACGATGGAGAATTTAGATGATAGAAGATATTAAAAAACTACCTAAACATATAGGTTTCATAATAGATGGAAACGGGCGTTGGGCAAAACAAAGAGGGCTTCCTCGTTCAATGGGGCATAACGCGGGAATAAAGAACCTTGATGTTGTGCTTAAAGAGTGTTTCTATACATACGGCATACCAGTTGTTAGCTTGTATGCTTTTTCAACAGAAAACTGGAATAGGCCAAAGGCTGAAATAGATTTTTTAATAAAGTGTTTCAGAAAATACTTAAGCAAAGGTTTTGTTGAAAAATATCCAAGAGTTAAATTAAATGTTATGGGTGACTACACAAAGTTTCCACAAGACTTGGTTGACAACGCAACAAGAACAATGGAGGAAACAAAAAATAACACAGAGTTTATTTTAAACCTTGGAATAAATTATAGTGGGCAAGATGAACTTGTGTATGCCTTTAACAACATACTAAACAAAGGCATCAAACAAGTTGATAGAAAAACGATTGAAGATAATCTTTACACCTCTGGGCAAATTCCACTTGATTTTTGTGTGAGAACAAGTGGAGAACAAAGACTCAGCAACTTTATGCTTTGGCAAATATCTTATGCGGAATTATATTTCCCAAAAACATATTGGCCAGCATTTGGGAAAAAAGATTTATATTTAGCGCTAAAAGAATATGAATCACGCAATAGAAGATTTGGAGCAATAAAAGAGT
>JAEETG010000097.1 GCA_016290255.1 Clostridia bacterium | reverse complement strand
CACTCAACTGAAGCAAAAAATGATTTCATATCAATCACAAAATAACATCTTAAAGTTTCCATTTGCACCACCATATAAAAATATTATAGAACATATGTTCGTAAATTGCAAGCAAAATTGTTGTTTCATTCACATTTATTTTTCACAATAAAAGAAAAAACTTTACCAAAATGATAAAGTTTTTTTCTATTTGTGGAAAAGTGGATAAACTAAATTTTAAAAATTCATTGCATCATCAACTTTCACCGAACCAGAAGTTGGTTCATCATATTTTTTTCTATCAGGATTTTCTGGTGATGGCTTTGGATGATTGGTTTTAAACTCTTCACGAGCAACTTCTTCATTTTTATTTACATCCCTGTTCCAAGCCTCCATTCTTTCTCCACGCTTAACAAATATTTCATCAAATTCTTTTGATTTACTTTGATACTCCTCATCGTATTCAGCATATTTTGCCATAAGTTCCTGCTCTTTTTGCATCAATAGCTCCCTATCATTTCCATATTGTTTTCTAGCCTCAGCAAGGTCTTCAAAAACCTGCATTCTTTTTTTATGAATTTCAGCCCTTTCTGCAGATACTTTTTCCGTATCTTGCAAATCCTGCAGTTGAGCATCACCTTCAGCCACCCTCAAATAGATATCTTCCAGAACATATTTGCAGTTTTCACCATTAAAAATATCTTCTGCCCTAATTGTCATATTTTTAATGCCAGAACCCCCATATATTTTATAGTAATGAAACCACATATCATCATCAGACACGTAAATTTTCTTTCCATCAAACTCATATGGTTTTAACCCTTGTTTTGCCATCTCCTCTGGGTCAACACCTGGTCCATCTATAACCGGTCTAACACGCGTTCTGTTAATACCCTCAAAAGTTCCATTCCCGCCGAATGTCTCTCTTTCCGCAATCTTCATTGGAAAAATACAAGAATTTTTGACTTTAACACCTTCTATAAAAGTGTTATCATGACACTGTGAATCCTTAAGGCTGGCATTATCACGAACCTCACTCCATTCAATCCTTGATTTATCACATTTCCCATTTTCAGCGACAACAGAATGAGCAAGCACGCATCCATTTGTCACTTCCGCGTTATTCAATACTTTTGAACATACAACATTTGAATCTTTAACTTTAACACTCTCATTTAAAACAGCTGTATGTAAAGAACTGTTTTCAACATAAGCATTTCCTGTTATGATTCCAGAATTAATTTCTGAATTGATAATTGTTGGATACTCCCCTTCTTTTTGGCCATATATTGTTGGCTTCCTTGTGCCTTCGTGTGTTACCAATGTTCCATCAACATCTTTTATTTGATATTTTGTAAGGTATGATGTGTTAACACTTTGGAGCTTTTCATATGTTTTTTTATCAACCCAAGCAACAGCATCTTTAGGCTTTGCCACTTGTTGATCAGAAAAATTTTCACAACCAAAAATATCCATTTCTTTGGGCAAAAACATGTCATGAGCAGAACAAAGTTGATAAAGAGTTACTTGCTCTTTTTCACCATTTTTGTTTGTTATTTCAACAGTTTTTGTCGTTTCTTCATCCAAAAAATAAGCCTTGTACCTTTTTTGAGCTTTTTTGCACTCTCTATCCAAATATAATTGATGCTTTTTGTTCTTGATGCCCTCTTTTATATCTTCTAATGCCATCATAGCCTCCAATAAATTGTTGATTTGATTGTAACATCTTTTATCTTATTTTGTCAACCAAATCACACTTTTCACAAAAACGCCGAATTTTGTTCCAAAAACTCTTAAAAAATAAAAACTCTAATTTTTAGAGTTTTTTATTTTACCATCTTTTAATTAAGTTAAACATCACATCTTCACATTTTTGAAAACTTTTCTTACTGATGCACTCATCGTTTGCGTGAACATTTTTGGCATCAACCCCAAGCCCAACAACAGTTGGAATTTTTGCGTTGTTAAAAAAGTGTGCATCACAAGTTGCAGAAGAATAGCCAATTTCATATTCAAAGTTTTCTTCTTCGCAAACGCCAACAAGTTCTTGCAAAATTCTTTCTTTTCTTTTTATCATTGATGATGGCGTGTTTTTCAAAACTTCAAGTTTAATTCCATATTTCACAGCAAGTTTTTGAATCATTTTCAAAATGTCTTTGTTTTTGTCTAGTGGGGAAACCCTAACATCAATGTTGCACTCACACAAATCTGGAACAACATTAAACTCATCATTATCGCTTTTAATGTTTGTAACCCTTGCACTTGAACAAGGAATTCCTTTTTTATCTTTCTTTGGCTGATTTGTAAGTTTTTTCCTAAGTGAATGAAGAAAGTCTTCTAAACTCACAATTGCATTATCTTCTTTGTGAACACTTCCGCTGTGCATCTTAATTCCAGTTGAAACAGCTTTAATCCAAATAAGCCCTCTGTGCCCCAAATTTATTTTAAGAGGAGCATTAAACTTGTTTGGTTCAGGAATAAGGCACGCAGAAGGAATTAGGTTCTCTGTTAAAAAATAATCAACAACAGCGCTTGCACCAAATTCACTGTCTGAGCCAGTTTCTTCATCACAAGTCCCTGCAAAAATGATGAGTTTATCTTTCAAAAGTTTTTCATTTTTTGCTCTTATGATTGCATTAAGTGTGCAATAAATTCCACCTTTCATATCTCCCGTTCCACGGCCGAACAAAACATCATCTTGTTCGACAAGAGAAAATGGGTTAAATTTGAAATCATCTTTACTAGCTGAAACAGTGTCAACATGCCCGTTGAAAAGAAGAATGTTTTTTGATTTCATATCACCAAAAAATGCCAAAATGTTTTTTCTTTCTTTTCCAATTATTTTAATTTTGTTTGCATGAGGGGAAAGATAATTTTTTAACAATTCAATCATTTTGTTTTGCCCATCAACAGTTGAAGAATTTATTTCAACCATGCTTTTTAGTAGTTTTAAATCTCTCATCTAATTCTCCTAGAATATTCATATCTTAAAATTTTTTTAATTTTCTTATGCCGGTTTTATATCTAATAATAAGTAGTGCAGCAACATAATAAACAATCATTTCAACAAGCATTATAATTATATAAACATAATTGCACATTCCAAACAAAATGTGTGTGTTTGCAACTTCCAAAAATGATGTTAGCGGTGACACCAGCAAAAGAATTTGAAGAGCCAATGGCAAGTTGTTTAGTGAAAATTGCATTCCAACAATAACTGGCACCAAAATAAACAAAAGCGTTAAACTAATTGAACTAATTTGATTTTTTGTTGTTGAGAAAAGCATATTCATTGCAATAAACGACAAAGTGAACACAATGGAATATAACATAAACAACCAAATTGAACCAACTATATTAAGCCCAAACATAAGTGCAACCAAAATCATAGATATCGTGTCTATTATGCCAATAATAATATATAAAAATCCTTTCACCAAAAGATATTTGTTTGTTGAAAGTGGTGTGTAGCAAAGTTGTTTAAACACCTGCGTTTCATTATCTCTTGCAATTGAAAACGAAACACCAACCATCAAAATAAAGGCAAGGAAAACAGCAAAAAAGCCAGCAAAACTTTGTGTGTAGAGATTGGAATGCATAACGCTTTCAAACTGTGCTAAGTTGAAATAACTTTCATCAATATCAATTCCCCAATCCGTTTTCAAATAATCAAGAACAGAAACATAAGCATATTTCTCTTGAATCATAAGCGTTGTTGACGACAATGAGTATGACAAAATATTTGAAGGATCATAGTAAATTTTTATCTCTTG
>JAEETG010000096.1 GCA_016290255.1 Clostridia bacterium | reverse complement strand
GAAATATATAATCTTGTTGATGAAGTTTTTTCAAAGTGAGCAAATTTGCTTGCCACTTTTTCATTTATTTAGTATTATTATAATGTAAAAATAGGTGCAAAATGAATATTGAAATTTTATATCAAATTATTTTGATGCTTGCTGGAATTGGAACGATTATGTATGGTATAAAAGTCATGAATGGAGGCATTGAAAATTCTCTTGGCTTTCGGTTCAAAAAAGTTCTAGCAAAACATAACAACAAACCTTTCAGTAATTTTTTGCTTGGAACTGGAATGAGTTTTGTTGTTCAAACATCAACAGTAACAAACATTATGTCAATAGGGCTCATAAACATTGGAACAATCAATCTATCTCAAGGAATTGCCATTTGCTTGGGAGCAGGT
The DNA here is from genome assembly GCA_016290255.1 of Clostridia bacterium. GTDB lineage: Bacteria > Bacillota > Clostridia > Christensenellales > UBA1242 > UBA7584. Next base: position 4,587 of record JAEETG010000096.1, on the reverse strand, counting down.
TTGGGAGGTTCTCTTGCTCTTGTTTTGGTAATGTTTGAAAGCGTGAGCATAGTTAAAATATTGTGTGTTTTGGCTTTTGTTGGTGCGATAATGCTTGTTATGGCAAAATCCAGCAAATGGGAACTCATAAGCAAAATTGTGATGGGGTTTGGCCTTCTTTGTTTTGGAATAACAATTTTGGGTTCAAGTGTTGAACAAATTGTTTCTTTGGTTGACCTTTCTGGACTTTTTCAATCAATCAACAATCCAATGCTGTATCTTTTGATTTGTTTGGCTTTAACAATGATTATGCAAAGTGGCTATCCTGTTATTGTTCTTTTGGTTTCTTTTGTTGGGCTTGGACTTGTTGATGCGGAAACGGCTTGTTATGGAATTTTGGGTGTGAGCCTTGGTGCAACTTTGGCGGTTTCAATTCTTGTGGCAGCAATTGGGGGAGGAAACAACGGAAAAAGAATTGTTGCATTTAACATTTTGCATAAAATTGTTTTCACCATTATAATTGGACTTTTGATGCTTATTCCTGGCTGGGTAAATTTTTTGCATGAAACCATTTGTGGTGGAATTGCGAGCATCTCACTCATTGTGTTCGACATCTTCATTTGCTTTGTTCCAATTATGTTAATTCCATTTTCAAGACAACTTGCTGCATTTATGCAAATCATAATCAGGGACAAAAAATCATCAAACAAAAATGGTTATTCATCATTTGAACTAGATGAAAAAACTCTTAATAATCCTGTTGTTGCATACTCAAAACTCAGATTAAACATACAAAGAATTATCGCTCTTTTGCAAGACATTAACAAAAAGAATCACAATGAACTTTTTGAAACAGATCAATATTCTTCTCAAAAAAACAAAATAAAAGCAGTTGAAAAATTGATAAGGCTCACAAACAATAATTTGATATCAATTGCAGGAAAGTTTGTTGGGGAAGATAAAAACAAAATTAACACACTAATAGACATAATGCCAAATTTGCAAAGATTGGTGAAAATTAGCACAAAAATAGATGAACTATCATTGAAAAAAGCGGAAATTCAAAAAGATATGCACTCAGAAACATATAAGTTCCTTTCATCATACAGCACTCAAATATTGGATTTTGCTGATGGGGTTCAAAAACTTATTGATGAAAGCGTTTCCAAACAAGAAAAAAATAATGAACTAAAAATATTGTTTGCAACAAATGATATAATGGTTAAAGAAAGAAATAAGTCAAAGAAGAAAATTGCAACAAATTCAAACTTAAATAAAAACAATGTGTATTATTTCAACATAATATATGAACTAGAAAGCATGCAACAAGATTATTTTGATATAACAATAAAAACAATGTTATTGGAGGATTAGAAAAATGTTAAACAAACAAACACTAAAAGATTTCGATTTAAAAGGCAAAAGAGTTTTGCTTCGCGTGGATTTCAATGTTCCACTAAATGAACAAGGCAACATCACAAGTGACAAAAGAATTGTGGAAGAATTGCCAACAATAAAATATCTCATCGAAAAGGGAGCAAAAACAATCATTTGTTCTCACCTTGGAAGACCTGAGGGAAAAGAAGACCCACAATATTCATTAAAGCCAGTTGTTGAGAAACTTTCAAAATTGTTGAAGAAACCTGTGTTATTCACTGGAAAACTTGTTGAATCAGAAACCAAAAAACTCATCAAAGCAATGGAAGATGGAGATATCTTGATGCTTGAGAACTTGCGTTTTGACCCTGGTGAAGAAGAAAACAGCCCAAGTTTTGCAAAAAAACTTGCAAGTGTTGCCGACATTTTCTGTAATGACGCGTTTGGAGTTATGCACCGCTCACACGCCAGCACAGTTGGAGTTCCTGCGCTTCTTCCAAGTTGCATAGGTTTTCTTGTTGAGAAAGAAGTGAAATATCTTGACAAGTTAACAACTCGTCCTAAAAAGCCTGTTGTTGCAATTTTGGGTGGAGCAAAAATAAAAGACAAAATAAACATGATTAGCAATTTGTTTAATTTTGCAAACACTGTTTTGATTGGTGGAGCAATGGCCTACACATTTTTGGCTGCTCGTGGTTATGACATTGGAAAATCAAATATTGAGCAAGACAAAATTGCAATAGCAAAAATGCTCTTGGATATTGCTGAAGAGAAAAATGTTAAAGTGCTTTTGCCTGTTGACCATGTTGTTGCTCAAGAATTTTCATTCATGGCAGACAGCATTGTGATTCCAACAAAAGGATTTAGACCTAGTGATATTGGAATGGACATTGGTCCAAGAACAATAAAACAATTTAAAACAGAAATAAACAAAGCAAAAACAATTTTCTGGAATGGTCCAATGGGAGTGTTTGAATTCAAGAAATTTGAAAACGGAACAAAGGCAATTGCTTTGGCTGTTGCTGGAGCAAGTGCAACAACAATTGTTGGTGGTGGAGATAGTGCTGCAGCCCTTAATAAGTTTGAACTAGAAAAAGACATCACACACATTTCAACAGGTGGTGGAGCTTCTCTTAAATATTTGGAGGGAAGAGGCCTTCCTGGAATAAATGTTATATCTGATAAAATTGAGGTAAAATAATGAAATATATTTTTGGTAACTGGAAAGAGAACAACACATTAAGTGATGTGAACGCCTACATCAAGGAGTTTAAAAAACAAAGTTTGCCAACAGATGTTCACTATGGCCTTGCTGTGCCATATCTATATTTGCAAAAAATGAACAAAAAATTGTCAAAAAAATGTGAAATAGGTGTTCAAAATGTTAGTTTTTCTGAAAAAGGAGAATATACTGGCGAAATAAGTGCCAAAATGCTTTCCGACTTTTTTTGCAGTTTTTCTCTTGTGGGACACAGCGAAAGAAGACAAAAGTTTAAAGAAACAAATGAAGAAATAAATCAAAAAGTTTTGAAGTGTTTTGAAAATGGAATTATGCCAATTTTGTGTGTTGGAGAAACAAAGCAAGAAAAAGATGAAGGAAAAACAAAAAAAGTTTTAAAAACTCAACTAACAAAGGGGCTAAGTGGCATTCCACTTTCAAAGCAATTTATTGTTGCATATGAACCTGTTTGGGCAATTGGAACAGGGTTAACACCAACCCCAAAAGAAATTGAAGAAAACATCAAATATGTGAAAAAAGTTTTGGAAGAAAATATTAAAAAAATAGGGATTACTGTTTTGTATGGTGGAAGCGTGAATCCACAAAACGCAAAAGAACTTCTAAACGCAAGTTGTGTTGACGGAGCTCTTGTTGGTGGAGCAAGTTTAAACGCCAAAAAATTTGTTGATATCGGGAAAAATTTAGCAAACGTGAGGAGATAAAAAATGAAAGCAAACAAAAAAGTTGTGGCAATAGTTTTAGATGGTTTTGGCATAAATGAAAACAAAGAAGCAAACCCATTATTCGTGGCAAAAATGCCATTTTATAAAAAGCTTATTAAAACATATCCCAAAACAGAATTAAATGCAAGTGAAGAGTTTGTGGGTTTGCCAGAAGGGCAAATGGGTGGAAGCGAAGTTGGGCACATGAATTTGGGTGCTGGAACGTGTGTTTTGCAGTCATATATGATGATTAACAAATCAATAAAAGATAAATCATTTTTTGAAAAAGAAGTTCTTGTGAATCAAATGAAACGTGTTGTGAAAAACAAATCCAGTTTGCATCTTATTGGAATGGTTTCTGATGGAGGGATTCACAGTTCACTTTATCACCTTGTGGCCACTCTTGAAATGGCAAAAAAGCAAGAGCTCACAAGTGTTTTTGTTCACTGCATAACAGACGGAAGAGACACATCTCCTGATGCGGGAAGAGAATTTTTGGAAAAACTTCAAGAAGAAATAAAAAGAATTGGAGTTGGAAAAATTGCATCTGTTTGCGGAAGATTTTTTGCAATGGATAGAGAAAACAGGTGGAACAGAACAGAAGAGGCATATAACCTTTTTGCTTTTGGAAAAGGAATTGAAGTTGACAATTTTGAAAATGTTTTTGATGTTGAATATGCAAAGAAAACAAGTGATGAATTCATTCCTCCATATGTTGTTGATGGTTATAAGGGAATGAACAAAAAAGATGAGATATTTTTCTTTAACTTCAGGCCAGACAGAATGAGGCAAATAACAAAAGCCTTTTCAGCATCAAAGTTCACAGATTTTCAAAGAAAACTGGCTCCAATAAAATGTACTTCAATGTGCGTTTATGACATTAGGTTTAAGGGTGTTTTGCCAGTTTTTCCACAACTTAAGATTGGAATGACACTGTCAAAATATTTAAGCAGTCTTGGTCTAAAACAACTAAAAATTTCTGAAACAACAAAATATGCTCATGTTACCTATTATTTTAATGGTGGGATAGAAAAACCACCAAAAGGTGAAGATCGAATTTTAATAGAAAGTGAAAATGTGGATAACTTTGCTTATTTCCCTCAAATGAAAGCAATGGAAATAGCAAATGAAGCAAGTCACGCACTTGTAAAGGAAAAATATGACTTTATTTTGATTAATTTTTCAAATGCAGATATGGTTGGGCATACTGGTGATTTTAAGGCTGCTGTAAAGGCTTTGGAAGTTTTGGACAAGGCTTTAAAACAAGTTGTTGAATGTGGAATGGATATG
>JAEETG010000095.1 GCA_016290255.1 Clostridia bacterium | reverse complement strand
GCAAACAAAGTTATCACCTATGATGAAGAAACAGGAAAATATGACATAACTTTTAGCAACGCCGACAAAATTTTAGGAACCGATGACCTTGTTCTATCAGACAAAGAATGTTGTGCACTCTTTAATATGATTCTAACCAAAGAAGATCCATCAATCAGCACTGGTGGAACTTCAATTAAACTTAGTGACTATGACTTCAAACTTTTGCAGTTTGATTTTGCAAATCACCAAATCATCACAGCAAATGAAAAAACAACAATCAACAACACTTTCCAAGTTGTTTCAAGCGTAAGCCTTTTGGAAGTTAAGAAAAAAATGAACACTTTCCCTCTTTCAATGCTTAAAGGAAAAGTTCCAGACACAGTGTTCATTTCGTCAACAGTTGTTGTTTCAATGGAACAAAACACAATTAACTACACCGTTGAAAGCAAAGCGCTGAATGTTAACAAAGCAACACACGAGCAAATTAAACCAGTTCTAAAACTACTCAACAACTTTGTGAAAGTTGGAGAAATTGATGAGTTCAACAAGCAAATTGGTTCAATGTTTGTGAACATGCTTTTGGGAAACAGTGAAACAGAAGGTTTTGCATACAGCCTTGTAAAACAAGAAGTTTTGGGAGTTCAAGTTGCCGACAGCTTTGCATTCACAAAAAATGGCGATGATGTTGAATTCACAATTTATGGAACACTTTAATCGCAAAAACAAAAAAGGGTTATGCCCTTTTTTCTTTTTTTAACAAAAACTTATATATTATTTTCCGCCAAATTCGCTATCCTGTTTTTTGTCTTTTCCTTTTCTTTGAAATGAATCGTTTAAAACTTTGCAGTAAACAGGCAAGTTTTTGAAAGCAACTTCTTCTTTGATTGTTCTTGAACCCAATTTGATGTCTGCATAAACATTAACCTTTTTTGATTTTTCGTTCATTCTAAACAAAAGGTCTAAGTTTGGCTTGTTGTTAAAACCATTTTCAATGTCTGATTTCAAAAACTTATACACTTCAACCAAGTTTTCAACATTATAACTTCTTGCTCCATTGCTCAAAAGATGAACCATCATAATCCCCTGAAAACTTGGGTAAGAAAATTCCCTGTCTAACTTTGGACCCTGATTTGCGTAAACAACAGTTGTTTGAACTTCAAGATTCACAGCATAATTTGGTGTTGGTTGTTTAAAAAACATTGCGTGATTTCCCATAGAGTCTTTGATGAAACTCATTTCAGAAATCACCCCACAAAGTGGACCGGCCTCTTTTTCACGTGCCTCTTCTTTTTTTGCATTTTCAGCAAGCTCATTGAAAAAATTTATAATCTTTTTTCTTCTGATATCTTCTTCATCTTCAAGAATTTTGTATTCTTCTTCTTTTATTTCTTCTTTTTCCATTTTCCACTCCTTTTTAGCCATCTTCAATCTAGCAAAATTATAACAAAAAATGGCCAAAAAGTCAATACTCACTTTTTCTACGGCACAAACATAAGAGAATTAAACAAGTGTCAATCTTGTTGACGTATGTTCATGAAATATGCTATATTGATGTTGAAAACAAACTTTTGTAAAACACAAAATTGGAGGGAATTATGGAAGAAAGCAAACAAGTGAAAAGAACAAGAAAATTTGTGTCAACAGCATTTTTGTCGCTTTTGCTTGAAAAAAACTTTGAAGAAATTTCTGTTACCGATATTTGCGAAAAAGCAATGATAACAAGGGCCACTTTTTATAAATATTTTGAAGACAAATATCATTTGGCACAATGTGTTTTGATTGACCTTAAAGAACAAATCTTTGATAAAGAGTTGGAAAAAATTGAGTTTAGGTCAACAAAAGAGTTGTATCTAAAACTCATTGAACTAAGCTATGACTACATAACGCTCCACCAACAAAACTTTGTTCTTTTCATCAAACACAGTTACACAGAAAAATTTAGAATTATGCTTTTGCAAACCATCAACGACTTTGTTGAAAGCATAACAAAAAAAGAGCACCAAAACTTTAGGTTTCAAATTCCAACAGAACTTGTTTCAAAATTCGTTACTGGTGGATTTGCCTACACGATGCTCTTTATGATTGAAAATCAAACTAGTTATAGTAAACAAGATATCCTCAAATGGACAGGCGAAGTTTTGGATGCAATGATCAAAGACTAATCATCGTTTTGTTTTTTCTCATCTTTTATGTAAGAAATCAGTGCTGAATAAATTTGGAATCTATATCCATCGCTGCACGCATCCAAAATGGTGTAGTCACACTTGAAGCCCAATTCGTTTTGGGCTTTTTCTGTTCCCGCAAAGTTTTCTGCAATGTCGCCATCTCTTCTTGGTGCAATTTTATACTCAATTTTGATGTTGTTTGCTTTTTCATAATCGGAAACAAGTTCCAAAACAGAAGTTCCCTTTCCCGTTCCAAGGTTGCAAACAAACACACCACAATTTTCTTGAAGTTTGTTAAGTGCCAAAACATGACCTTTTGCTAAATCCATAACATGGATATAGTCTCTAACTCCTGTTCCATCAGGGGTGTCGTAGTCATTTCCAAAAACATTTAGGTTTGGAAGCGCACCTACTGCAACTTTGTTTAGGTATGGGAACAAGTTGTTTGGAAGGCCGTTTGGGTCTTCTCCCAAAAGTCCTGATGGGTGTGCTCCAATTGGATTGAAATAACGAAGAAGTGCAACATTTATGTTTTCAACTTTTGCAAAATCTGTTAGCATTTTTTCAATCATGATTTTGGTTTGTCCATATGGGTTTGTTGCTTCTTTGATTGGGGAACTTTCGGTGAGTGGCACACTGTCTGGAACACCATAAACCGTTGCTGAACTTG
>JAEETG010000094.1 GCA_016290255.1 Clostridia bacterium | reverse complement strand
CAGTAAAGTTTTGATAATCAAAATCATTTCCACCAAAAAGTGATGGCGCTATTTCATTATAGCGTATGATTGGACCCTGCATAATTTTTGGGAAGAAAGACATAAACAGCAAAAATTTGAAAAAGTTCTTTTCTGGTTCATATTTGCCCCAATACACATCTGCCAAATAACCAATTGCCTGAAAAGTGTAAAAAGAAATTCCAAGTGGCAAAAACAAATTAACGAGGCTTAAGTGTTTTGAAGAATCAAACCAACCAATTATTGCATTAACATTTCCAATCAAGAAATCCAAATATTTCATCACAGCAAGAACAACAACCAAAGCAACTATGCCCAAAACCATAAATGTTTTTCTTTGCTTTTTAAACTTTGCTTTTGCTGCTTTTTTTGCATCAATTTCAATTTCTGGATTGTCTGCAAGAAATGCTTTTTCTTTGTTTTTGATTTTAAAAATTCCAATAGATGCCCCATATGTTGTTAAAGTTGCAAACAACACAAAAAAGATGGCCTTCCAACTACATAAAACAAAAAAGACCAAACTGGCAACTAAAAGTGTTATCCATCTAAATTTTTTGGGACATAAAAAATATGCTGGAAACAGAACAGCCAAAAAAATAAAAAAGTATAATGAAGTAATGGAAAAATCCATTATTGAGCCTTCAATCTTTCAACCATTGCAACAAGCCCCGCAACAGTGTCGAAGTTTTCATAACAAACTTCTTGTGGTGGGATTTCCATGTCAAATCTTTCACTGAGTTCAGCAACAAGCATCACAATGTTAAGTGAATCAAGTGTTCCACCATGAACAAGTTCTTTTATTTCCTCAAAATTTTCAACTTCAGGGTGCATGTCAGAAAGCACCTCAAGTATTTCTTCTTTTACTGTCATAATATTTATTCTCCTTCATTTAGTAATTCTCTTAACTTCACCCTATCAATTTTTCCATTTGCGTTGAGTGGAAGTTCTTGCAATATTTTATATTGATTTGGAACCATATATATAGGCAATTTTTGTTTTAAGTCAACAACCAAACTTTTGATTGGGTTTTCAATTTGAGCTTGAATTGAAGCAAAGCAAACCAAGCTATCTTTGTCTTTGTTAAACAAAACAACACAACTTGTGATATAAGAAATTGAACTTATGGCAATTTCAATTTCTTGCAGTTCAATTCTATAACCCATGTGTTTTATCTGAAAATCTTTTCTTGTGGTGAACACAAAATCTTCGTTTTCATCAATAAAAGCATAATCCCCTGTTTTTAAGAAACGCTTTGAGCCATCACAAACAAACACTTGCTTGTTTTTCTCTTCATCATTAACATAACAACTTGCAATTTGATCAGATTCAACAACAATTTCTCCGTCAACCAAGAAAACATTGTTGTTGTTTATTGGCTTTCCAAGAGGAATTGGCTTATCTTCTGGAAGAAGTTTGTCAATCACTTTATATAAACAAACACCAGCAAGTTCGGTTGACCCATAAAGATTAACATATTTAACTTCCGGAAGTTGTGTGAGCCACATGTTGATATATTTTGGCAAGAAAACTTCTCCAACGAAAAACACATACTCCAAAAACTTTGGTGTTGCATATAACAATGTTTTTAAACGAACAATGATTGTGAGTGCTGATGGCACCCAAAAAATGTAATTTATTTTGTTATCATTTAAATATTCAATGAGTTTTAATGGAACTGAAAACAAACTTTTGTTTGGGAAAAACAAAGTTGCTCCCAATGCAAGTGATAAATATAAATCTTTCATTGATGCATCAAAAAATAATGGGGCTTGATTTGCAATGTTTTTTCCATGTTTTAAATCAAAAGTTTCCAAAAAATTGTTAACAAACGCAATCATGTTTTTGTGAGTTTTTAAAACTCCTTTTGGCTTACCTGTTGAACCTGAAGTGTAAATTGTGTATATGCTGTTATTTTCACTAAAATCTTGTGATAACAAATCATAAAGATTTTTTGAAAAATCTTTCTTTAAACAGTCATCAAACATAATGTGTTTTAAGTTCGTGTCTGACTGATTAAAACATAATTCATATTCAATTGATGAACTTTGAATAATTGAGTTTATTTTTTCAGAAGAATAATCTGGATTAACTGGAACATAAAAGTTGTTAGACATAATTATTCCAAGCATTGCAACAACCGTGTTTGATTTTCTTTCTGCTTTAATCATGATTGGTTGTTGATTGATTTTTTGTTCATGCAAAACTTCAGCAATTTTTAGTGCTTCTTCAAAAGTTTCTTTAAATGTTAAGCTCCTTTCATCAACATTTTGCTGAGAGTTTTCACTTTTGTTATCCATGTTCCCATCAACCAAAAACAGCTTGTTGGGATTTTCTTCTGCTTCCTTTTTCAAAAATTCAACAATATTTTTCATTTCGCATTAAAGTTTCCTTGATTTTTTATTATTCATAATAACAAAGATTTATTATATAGTCAACTTATTTGTCGATTTTTGGCGAATTTAAACTGTTGTTTATATTTCATTTTTGCGTTAAAATAAAACAAAAAAAACTGAGCCTATCGCTCAGTTTTTTGTTTATTTGTTTTCGCCAGTTTCAGATTTGCCTTCAAGTTTCTCAACTTTTTTCTCAAGTTTTTCAACTTTTTGTGCAAGTGTTTCTGCTGTTTCAACCTTTTCTTCTACTTTTGCATCTTTTGAAGATTTTTCTTTTATTTCTTCAAGAACTTCTTCTTTGCTTTTTTGATCTTGCTTTTCTTGAGTCTGTTTTGAAGATTTCTTTTTCTTT
>JAEETG010000010.1 GCA_016290255.1 Clostridia bacterium | reverse complement strand
TGCCCAAGAAGTTGCCCTGGGTGCCACAATCCTCAAACGCAACCACTTTGTGGCGGATATGAAGAGGATGATGCAGTTGTTTTAGAAAAAATTAAATCCAATCCGCTTTTGGATGGTGTGACATTCAGCGGTGGAGAACCAATGATTCAGGCAAAAAATCTTTTATGGCTTGCAAAAGAAATTAAAAAATTGGGGCTCAACTTATTTTGTTACACAGGCTACATATTTGAAGAACTGAAAAATGTTGAAGGAGCAAATGACCTTTTAAACTATATTGATGTTTTGGTTGATGGCCCTTTTGTGAAAGAAAAAAGAGATTATAGGTTAAAGTTCAAAGGTTCAACAAATCAAAGAATTATTGATGTTCCAAAAACAATTAAGCAAAATAAAGTTGTTTTAATTGAAGATGAAAAATGGAATTAAAAACTAGTTATATAAAAAGAGCAAAGTTTTAAACTGTGCTCTTTTATTTTTTAATCTTTGTTATGCTTGACATTGTGGGGTGCTTGGTGGTAAAATTCACTTGCTGTCTAAAAAAGACAGAAAATATGTCGAAGTGGCGGAATTGGTAGACGCGCTAGGTTCAGGTCCTAGTGGGGTTAAACCCATGTGAGTTCGAGTCTCGTCTTCGACACCAGTTATGCGATGAACTTTTAACCAAAGATTTGTTGTGTGATAAAACAATAAGGGAAAATGATAATATGGAACAAGACCACAAATACAAAGGACTAAGCGAAAAAGACGCGCAGCACCAAAAGGAGTGGGATGATTGGTTTGCCAAATATTTTAATGAAAAAGGCGAATATATTGAAAATAAAGATGAAGGAAAAAGCATTCTAAACGATATTGTTCAAAGAAAGAACAGTAAAAACTTAACCACATCAAAAATTTCAACAACAGAAGAGCAACAAAGAAGTTTTGGTTAATTGTGAACAAATATAAATTCATTTCATAAACTACTTCTAAAATAGGAGGAGTTTATGGCTTATAACAATCCAGAAAATTTTTTAATTGCAGGAAATGATGAGCATGGCATAAATCCTGCAACACCAGGGAAAAGAACCCCTGTTATGCCATATATCAACAGGTCAATTTATGAAAACGAGTTTAACAATGCGGCAAAAAATTGCTTTTTGGCAGACTCACTTAGAATTGGCTTTTTTGTGTTGGACGTGAAACCAAACAGGCAAGATTTGTCTGTTTCTCAAAGGGTTAACATTGTGAATCGAATAAGTCCAACACTTGTTTTCACTTTTGCCTATAACGCAGCGGGCGATGGGCAAAGTTTTTCTAATGCAAACGGAATTGAAACATTTTATTCTCCAATCAATCAGTTTGCAGACAGTTCAAAACAACTTGCAACAGAGGTGTATAATGAGGCACTTAAAGCAACGGGGCTTAATGGAAGAGGAGTGAAAACTTTGGACGTTGCAATGCTGAGTGCGGTTAGAGTTCCAGCGGGGCTAATAGAGGCTGGCTTTATGACAAACTTTGAAGAAGCAAAGCTAATGTTAGACCCAGACTACCAAAAAGCAATAGGTCAAAGTGCCACAAAAGGTGTGTGTGAAGTTTTGAATGTTTTATACACCCCAATAGAAAAAGATATTTTTCCAACCTTGAAAGTTGGAAGCCAAGGAAAATATGTTAGATATTTGCAGTTTAAACTAAAAACGCAAGGCTATAACATCACTTCTGTTGACGGAATTTTTGGAAATAACACGCAAAATGCAGTGATTGCTTTTCAACAGGCAAACAATTTAACCGCAGATGGAATTGTTGGGCCAAAAACTTGGAACAACATAAATTTGTTAAAACCACAAGAAACAGTTTTAAAAAAGGGTTCAATTGGCTCTTATGTTGGGTATCTTCAACAAAAACTTTATTCAAAATTATATCCAGTTGGGGTTATTGATGGAATTTTTGGGGCAAACACAGAGCGCGCCGTGAAAGAATTTCAACAAGAAAATGGACTTACCACAGACGGAATTGTTGGGGCAAAAACCTGGGCAAAAGTTTTGGACATTTCCACATCTCGTCCATTTCCGCAAAACTAAAAAAGAAGCATTTTTGCTTCTTTTTATTTTTTTGTTCTTTCCAAAAATTGAACAAGTTCATTAACGCCATCTTCTTCAATTTTTTTGAGTTCTCGAGCAAGTTTAACAATTTCTTCTCTTGCGTTTTTTGCATCTGCCAAACTTTTAATCATGTTGATTGTTCCCATAAAATATCCCAAAATCATGAGTTCAGCAAGATGCTGTGTGTCATCGTTTAAAAATGATGAAGTTTTGATTGATAACCACATTTTCCCC
>JAEETG010000009.1 GCA_016290255.1 Clostridia bacterium | reverse complement strand
GTTGATGGAGAAGAATCTTTTGTTCTTTGGCAATCGGTTCCGCCAGGAGAAATGATGTTTGAGGGCGGAATAATACTTTTAAAAATGTGATTAAAGGGGGGGGGGAATATGTTACTATCAAAACTTTTGGAAGGGGTTCAAGTAAAAAATTATATAGACAAAAAAGATGTGGATATCAAAAGCATTTGTTTAAGCACAAAAGATGTTAAAAATGATTGCTTGTTTTTCTGTTTATCGGGCACTCAGTTCGATGGCCATGAGTTTGCAGAAATTGCAAAACAAAAGGGCGCAAAAGCCATTATTTGTGAAAGGCCTCTTGAAACAGACATCACTCAAATTGTTGTTGAAGATTCCAGAATTGCAATGGCTTTGATTGCATCAAATTTTTATGATAATCCAACAAAAAAATTTAAGCTGATTGGAATCACTGGAACAAATGGAAAAACAACCACAACATATTATATTAAAAACATACTAGAGAAAGCGGGATTTAAGGTTGGAGTTATTGGCACAATTGGAACTGTGATTGGAGATGAAAAATATCCAGCAACACTCACCACACCAGACCCAATTGAACTATATAAAATTTTTAATGAAATGGCAAAGAAAAATGCCCAATATGTTGTGATGGAAGTGAGTGCTCACGCCATTTATTGGAACAAAATTTTTGGAATAAAATTTGATGTTGGAGTTCTCACAAACATAACGCAAGATCATCTCGACTTTTTTGAAACATTTGATAAATATAAAAAAGTTAAACAAAGTTTTCTAAACAGTGAGCATTGCAAAAATGTTGTTGTGAATATTGATGACGAGGCGGGAAGAGAGCTAGCTTTAAGTGATGAAAAAGTTTTCTCATATGGGCTTCACAACCCTTGTGATGTGTTTGCTTTTGACTATTCTTTTTCATTTTCAGGAACAGAATATGGGCTTAATATGTTTGATGATGTTGAAATCATAAAAACAACTCAAATTGGAAAGTTTAACCTATATAATGCTCTTTGTGCTGCAACCGTTTGCAAGGTTTTGGGAATTGACAAAAAGCATATCATAAATGGCTTAGAAACTCTTTCAAGTGTTGCTGGCAGAATAAATGTTTTAAACCTTGGGGGCGGAAAAATTGCAATCATAGATTATGCGCACACCCCCGATGGACTAAAAAACATTTTGCAAACAGTTAGGGAGGTGTGTTCTGGGAAAGTTGTTTCACTTTTTGGGTGCGGGGGCAACAGAGACAAAACAAAAAGAAGCATCATGGGCGAGATATCTGCTTTTTTTGCGGACTACACCATTATCACAAGTGATAATCCGCGTTTTGAAAATCCACAAGACATAATTTGTGAAATTGAAAATGGAGTTAAAAAACTCACACAAAAATATATTTGCATAGAAGATAGAAAAAAGGCAATTAATTATGGCTTAAAAATGCTGAAAGAAAATGATTGCTTGGTTGTGTGTGGCAAAGGCGCAGAAAACTATATTGATGCATGTGGTGTGAAAACATATTATAGTGACTATGAAACAATAGAAAAAGAAAACAAAAAAATAAAGGAGCAGCAAGTTGATTGAAAGATTTTTGTTTGGATTTTTGTTAACTTTTTTGTTTGGAATAATACTTGCACCACTTGTTATCAAAATGGTTAAAAAGTTAAAAGCAAAGCAAACAATTTTATTCTATGTGGAAGCCCACAAACAAAAAAATGGAACGCCAACTTTGGGAGGGTTGATTTTTATTCTGCCAAGTGCCGCCATTTTTCTTGTTTTGCAAAGTGGGGAAAGTAAACTTTCCATAATGGCGTTAATTGTTTTTTTGTGTTATGGTCTTATTGGGTTTTTAGACGATTTCATAAAAATCAAAACGCACAAAAATATGGGGCTTAAACCATATCAAAAAATAATTGGTGAACTTTTTATTGCAATTTTTGTTTCAATCTTTGTTTATAAAAATGTTTTTCTTGGAACAAATATATATTTTTTTGGAACGAGTGAAGTAAACATTGGTTATTTTGTGGTTCCGTTAATCATTTTTGCTTTTCTTGCAATGACAAACAGTGCAAACCTAAGTGATGGTCTTGATGGCTTGTGTGGGGGAGTGAGTTTTGTTTCTCTTCTTGCAATAAGTGTTGTTTGCATAATCACTGCAAACGCTCAAATGGAGATGGGGCAAAGTGGGCTTTATTTTCAAGAAATGAACAACTTATCTCTTTTGGGTGTTTGTGCTTCAGGTGGAGTTTTGGCATTTTTGTGTTTCAACAGTTTTCCAGCAAAAATTTTTATGGGAGACACAGGTTCTCTTTCGCTTGGCGGGCTTATTTGCTCTCTTGCTTGTTTTTGTGGTCAAGAACTTATGCTTTTAATCATTTGTTTTGTTTTTGTTTTGAGCGCTGTGAGTGTGATTATTCAAGTGCTTCATTATAAGCGAACAAAGAAAAGAGTTTTCTTGATGGCACCGCTTCATCATCACTTTGAAAAAATGGGGGTGAAAGAAACAAAAATTGTGGCAATTTATATTATTGCAACAATCATAACAAGTGGCATAAGTGTTTCGCTTATTTTAATTTAGGGGGTGTGAGTTTTGAATTATTTGGTTGTGGGTCTTGGCAGAAGTGGGATTGGTGCAATCAAACTATTAATGCAAAAAAATGAAAAAGTTTTTGCTTTTGATGACAATAAAAAAATTGTGAAAGAATTTGAAAATGCAAAAATCTTTTCAAATAAAGTTGATTTTTTAAAAAAAATTAATGTTAAAACAACGAAAAACATAGATTATATTGTCTTAAGTCCGGGAATTTGTTTGAAAAAATATCAAAGGATTGCAGAAAGGAATAACATAAAAATCATTGGAGAACTTGAACTTGCTTTTCAAAATTGTTGTTCACCAGTTCTTGCTGTCACTGGCACAAATGGGAAAACAACAACAGTTAATTTGTTGTTTGAAATGATTAAAAAAATTGATGGCAACGCGTGCATGGTTGGCAATGTTGGCAACTCTTTTTGTGAAGAACTTTCAAAAAAAAGTATTGGAACTGCTGTTTGTGAGGTTAGCAGTTT
>JAEETG010000008.1 GCA_016290255.1 Clostridia bacterium | reverse complement strand
CCAAAACATCAATATAGTTTAAAAGGTCATTTGCTCCTTCAACATTTTTCAGTTCTTCAAATATGTAACCTGTGTAACAAAATAAGTTGAGCCCCAATTTTTTAATTTCGCCAGCAAGCCATAAAAGATTTTTTGCCTGAATCATTGGTTCTCCACCACTGAATGTTACACCATCCAAAAGCGGATTGGATTTAATTTTTTCTAAAACAACTGCGTCATCCTCTTCATATCCGCCACAAAGTGGTTGCGTTTGAGGATTGTGGCACCCAGGGCAACTTCTTGGGCAACCTTGCACAAAAACAGTGAGCCTAATTCCTGGACCATCGGTTATGGAATCGTTAACAATTCCTGCAAGCCTTATTTTAGACATTGTGTTTAACCCTATCTTTCTCTTCCGCTTTCTTTGCGTCATTAAAACGTTCTAGTGTTCCAACAAGATATCCTGTGATTCTTCTAATTCTTTCGAAGTTAACTCCGTCTGAACCTTCTTTTCTTCCACATTTAGGGCAAGTGTCTCCAATGATTCCGCAATATCCACAAACTGGGTCACGGTCAACTGGGTGGTTGATTGAACCATAACCAATTCCGCACTCTTTCATGTATCTAACAACCTTTTCAAAAGCATCTAGGTTGTTTGTTGTGTCGCCATCAAGTTCAACATATGTGATGTGGCCGGCGTTTGTTAGAGCGTGGTATGGTGCTTCAAGTTTAATTTTGTCAAACGCACTCAAACTGTAATAAACTGGAATGTGGAAACTGTTTGTGTAATAATCTCTATCAGTAACTCCTTTCAAAATTCCATAACGTTTCTTGTCTAGGCGAACAAATCTTCCGCTAAGACCTTCGGCAGGAGTTGCCAAAAGTGTGAAGTTTAATTTCTTTTCTTGAGATAAACTGTCTAGATAATTTCTCATAAATGCAATGATTTTTAGTCCAAGTTTTTGAGCTTCTTCACTTTCACCGTGGTGTTTTCCAATAAGGGCTACCAAAGTTTCAGCAAGACCAATAAATCCAACAGAGAATGTTCCATGTTTTAGGATTTCGCCAACTTCATCATTTGCTTTTAATTTGTCACTGTCAATCCAAACATGTTGTCCCATCAAGAATGGATAGTTTTTAACCTTTTTCTTTGCTTGAATTGCAAATCTATCCAAAAGTTGCTTGGTCACAAGATCCAACTCTTTTGTTAGGTCTGCAAAGAATTTTGTTTGATCGTGATTTGCTTCAATTGCCAAACGAGGGAGGTTAATTGAAGTGAAACTTAGGTTTCCTCTTCCATATGTTATTTCTCTTGTTGGGTCATAAACGTTACCCAAAACTCTTGTTCGGCAGCCCATGTAGGCAACTTCGGTTTCAGGGTGACCAGGTTTATAATATTTAAGGTTATATGGTGCGTCAATAAATGAGAAGTTTGGGAATAACCTCTTTGCACTAACTTTGATTGCAAGTTTAAACAAATCATAGTTAGGGTCGCCAGGGTTGAAGTTAACACCCTCTTTAACTCTAAAGATGCTGATTGGGAAAATTGGGGTTTCACCACAGCCAAGGCCAGCTTCAACAGCAAGAAGAGTGTTCTTTGTGACCATTCTTCCCTCAGGGCTCACATCTGTTCCAAGGTTGATTGATGAAAATGGAACTTGTGCCCCTGCACGGCTGTGCATTGTGTTTAGGTTGTGAACAAGTGCTTCCATTGCTTGGTAACAATCATTGTCTGTTTCACTTTCAGCATATTTTCTTGCAAATGCCTTAATCTTTGCAAAGTCTTTGTCATCAATACCTGCAAAGAACTTTCTTTCAACTTCGTCAAAGTTGTCATCTTGCTTTAGTTTTGGGAAAACTCCATTTTTCTCAAGCATTTCTGCAAAAAGATTTTTCATATCTTCATATTTTAAAGTTCCGCCAACAACAAGTTCATATGCCTTTGAAAAGTTTTTAACATAATTTTTCTTATATGTCTTCACAATTCCTGGAGCGAGCCCATAGTCAAAGTTTGGAATGCTTTGACCACCGTGCTGGTCGTTTTGGTTAGCCTGAATTGCAATGCAAGCAAGTGCTGAATATGTTCTTATATCATTTGGCTCACGCAAAAAACCATGACCGGTTGAAAAACCGCCCTTAAAGAGTTTTAAAATGTCAATCTGACAGCAAGTTTCTGTGAGTGTGTAGAAATCAAAGTCGTGAATGTGGATGTCACCAGAAAGGTGTGCCTTTGCTTGTTCTGGAGTTAGAACATATTTTGCAAAATAGTCTTTTGCCCCTTCAGAACCAAACTTAAGCATTGTTCCCATGGCTGTGTCACCATCAACGTTTGCGTTCTCACGCTTGCAGTCGCTGTCTTCTGCTTCTTTTGTGTTAATTTCGTCATAAAGTTTCATGAGGCTTGTTTTCATGTCTCTAACCTTTGAACGCTTTGCACGATACAAAATGTATTCTTTTGCAACATCTTTATATCCATTTTGCATCAAAACTTCTTCAACGATGTCTTGAATTCCTTCAACATCAGGAACTGTTTCAACAAATCGTGATTCAATTTCAACCTCAACAAGTTTTGAAAGCTTTTTGCAGTCAGCAAGCTCATCTTTTCCTATTGCGTTCATTGCCTTTATGATTGCCCTTTCAATCTTTTGAACATCAAAATCAGCAACTCTTCCGTCTCTTTTAATAATTTGCGTAATCATTTTTTCCTCCAAAAATATTTATAAGTTGTATTCAAAACCAACTGCCAACAGTATAACAAGACACTATATGTTGTGTCAACAAAATTTTTAAAACACAATATATAGTATTATATTTTTGTGCAAACTATACAAAGTTTAAATAATTTCATTTTTTTGAATTGACTTTTTTTAAAACTTTTGAATTTGCCTTAATTACGCATATTGCTTTGTATAAAAATAATAGAAATTGAATAATTAAAACCACGCTTTTGAATAATAATGCATTATTTCGTTTTATATCCCACGATTTTATAATGTTTTTGTGAATATTTATTCCAATATATTAATATTTATAATTTTTTATATAAATACACAATTTTACACCAAAAGCAAACGTTATCCACAGGAAAGTAAAAATTTGGATTTAAATTTTCACCGTTTCAGGTCACTCAACCCCAATTATTTTTGAAAAAATTTAGTGCAAAAATGTTGAATATTATAAAATATTTATATTTATGCAAAATGTTGAATAATTATAACAAAAAGAGATGCAACAATGCACCTCTTTCAAGCTTTTGTATTTATAATTATAAATTATTCTTTTTTCTTGTTTTCCAAACCTTTCACGGCTTTTATCATAAGTGGAAGGAACAAGCCTCCAACAGTGTTTCCCAAAACAATCATCATAAGATATAAGAATGCTTTTATGCTGTATTCCCCAGCAAAGGCAAAGTAGAACGCGTCTGCAATGCAGTGTTCAAATCCACAAAGAACGAACACCGAAACTCCAAAAAAGAGTGCAACCATTTTGGCCAAAATGTTTTCAAAGTTCTTGTAACCATAAACAGCCAAGAAAATCATCATGTTACAAAAAATACCCAAGAAAAACAAACTCAAAACATTGTCATTCATCTTTGCACTCACAACATTTATCACAGCGTCATGAAGTGATGTGAGCCTTGTGGCTCCAACCATCAGAGCCATCAAGATTGCCCCAACAATGTTTCCGCCCAAAATCAAAAATAATCTCAAAATATAACTTGGTTTATTGTCGAATGCATAGCAAACCTTTCCGGTGTAGAGTGAAAAATTAAAGTTTAAAATCATAAAAAGCCCAACAACGAAAAATAATGCTCCAACAATTTTGTTTCCTGATGCCAAAAAGGCAACACAACCAAACGAAATGCTCATTCCAGCCAAAACAGAAAGCAAAAATTCTTTTAGGGTTTCAAATGCCCCATTCTTTAGTTTAACATTTTCCATAACTTTTTCCTTTTTACAGCCACATTATATAACACATTTTTAATTTTGGCAACAAAAATGCCACCAATTTTGTTAGACTTTTCTGTTCCTTTTCTTTATAATATATATAAAGGGGAAAAATGATGGAACTATTTGTTGCAGGTTGCAGCACATCTTGGACGGAAAGAGCAACCAGTTGTTATCTTGTGAACAAACACATTTTGTTTGACTGTGGAGAAGGAACTGTGAAAAACATCACAAAGTGCCTTGGAGAAAAAGTTGTTAAAAGCATAGACACCATTTTCCTCACCCACTTTCACACCGACCATTTGTTTGGAATAACGCCATATATTGCACAGATTTTAAATGGCTATGCAAAAGTGCCAGAAAAACTAACAATCATTGGTCCAAAGGGATTAAAGAAAATTATAAAGTTTTTTATTCCAAATCATGTGTATAGTGGAAAAGTGGATTGGAAGAAAAAACTTGTGCTGAAAGAAATAAAAACTTTTAACGAAAAATTTGTTGTTGATGACATTGAAGTTTCATGCCACAAACTCAATCACGGAAATTTATGTGATGTTGGCTATTTAATCAAAACAAAAGATGGCGTTTTGGGTTACACTGGCGATTGCATCTATGACAAAAACTTGCTAGCTTTCATAGAAAAATGCAACACCGCAATTTGTGATGTTTCATCTGAAAAAGATAACTATGCTCACATGGGGGTTGAGGGCTACACAAAATTAAAAAAAGAATTCCCAAACAAAAAACTTTTTGCCGTGCATTGTTCAAATGAGGTGTTCACGCAAGCAAAAAAATTTGGATTAACACTATTAAAAGACCAAATATTTTATGATTTTGATGGAAAAACTTTAATTAAAAAATAAAAGAAGCTGATTTGGCTTCTTTTTTATAATAAAAAAACCTGTCATCACGACAGATTTTTTTGTTTATTATTTGCCTTGTTTTCTAGCAAACAGCCAACTGCACAAACATAGAACAGCTGGAATAATAAGCATAAGCCAGGCACCAACACCAATAAAGCCGTTAACCCAATCTCCAGACCATGTCCAAACTCCAATAAAACAGAGAAGAGCAAAGATAACGAAGATTGAAAGCAATATGTTGTTGATAACATAGAAGTTTAATTTTGATTTAATTTTGATAACTTTCAAATCAACCAAAATCATGAATAGTCCATATAGTATTAAAATCACACCCAAAACGATTGCTGCAATTGCAAAAATTTTGAATAGTGTGGCTCCGCTAGCATCAACATCTGCTTCAATGATGTCCCAACCATTCATAGTTGATTCACTGGTAAATCCAAGCAAAGAAAGTTTTCCGCCAATGTTTGCCAAACTCAAACAAACAAAAGCCATAATTCCGCTAACGATTGAACTAATTGCTCCAATAAATTTCATAAGCTTAATCCCCCTTTACAATTTTAAGGATAGCATTTTTTTTGAATTGCTGTCAAGAAAAATGATTTTATTTTTGCAAATTAGTTGTAAATTCTTTCTTTATTTTGAATATAAATTTCCTTTTTGCCAACGCGAGCTCTTTGCCTTCTTCCTTCCTTCTTTTGGCCTTGAGTTTCTGTTTGCAGTTTTGCCATGATTTCTTGTGATTGTTTTCGCTTGAATAGTTCAGACACAATTTGATTTGAATCACACTCAAATGACCCTGCAAGCCTTCTTCTCTCTTCTCTTCGAATATCGCAAATTGTTTCATCTTTTCTTCTAAAGTGTGGGTTGCTGTTGATGTTAAATATCTTTAGAAAATAACCAATGTTTTCTTCAAAAGAATTATATGCGCAATTTTTCATAAATTTTGGCAAATTTCTTTCAATGTCTTCACCAACTTCATATTTTGGGTCTGGTTTGTGCATATGTGGAAAAGGTATGCAAAAAACATCAGGAAGTTCTTCATCTCTTTCAACTTTTGCTTTTGCCCTAATTCTCATATCAATTGCTGTGAAGCAATTAATTTTTGCAGCGTTGTGTTTTTTCAGTTCTTTTGGTGAATATTCACTTGCTGCAATCTTGTGTGGTTCAACTGTGTCGTTGTCAAGCCTACCCAAAAACAGCCAACCATCTTCTTTCCCGCCAACAATGGCGTGCAAACTGATTGAATAGTGCTCAGGCTCAGATGGGCTTGTTGTGATGCTTAACCTATATAGTGATGGAATGTTTGATGGTGATGATGGAGCAATCATATAAAAACTTGTTCTTTCAATAATTCCTTGTGATGATGTGAAACTGTTGCAAAATTTATCTATGATCACTTTTGGAGTTTTGCACATTCCTCTTAGTTGTTCATTTGTGTATTCAAAGTGATAATCTTGCATACTTCTTTTCTCACTCAAAACAGGCAAATTTGACAACCTATAGTCAGCTGGGATTTTGCATAACTTGTCTGTTAGAATTATGGAAATGTGATTTGGATTTCTTCTGTGATTATAATAATCCCTTTTATTTAAAATTTTGTCATCATATTCCTCATACGGAATAAACCTTCCCAAACTTTCATTAAGTTTTAGGATGTTCTCCCCCTCAAGGAACTTTGATAGTTGAAGCTTCTTATCTGCTGTTTTAGACATTTTCCACTCCTTTTATTGGTTTTATTATACCACACTTAAAGCCTTTTTTCAATACCCTTTTAAAACAAATACCACAAATCATTTGCGTAAGGAAGAGAAAGAGTGCTAAAATGTAGGTAGCAAAAAAAATAAAAGGCGAAAAAAATGAATAACAAACAAACAATATCATTGGTTCTATGTTCCCTCGTGTTCTTGCTATCCGTTGTTGGCTCGGTTTTTTGTTTTGCAGAAATCACTTTTGTTGAAACAAAAATCATTGCTCACGGCATTGAATTTTTCAAATTCTTCACAGTGCAATCAAACGTTTTGGCAGGAATCACCGCCCTCATATACATTATTTTTCTGGTGCGTGAACAAAAAACCCAAAAGAAAATTCCAATCTGGGTGTTTATCCTAAGGTTTATCGCAACAATTGATTTAATTATCACCTTTTTGGTTGTGGCTCTATTTTTGGGATTCATCACAGATGAAGGATATCTATCTATGTTTGTGAACGCAAACTTCTTGTTTCACTTGGCAATTCCAATCATAAACTTTGCAAGTTTTGTGTTCTATGAAAATGCACCAAAATTTAAATTTAGTTACACATTTTGGGGAATAACTCATCTAATTTTGTATGGCATTTTCTATATCATTGTTGTTCTTCTTCACTACCAAAATGGAACAGTTCCTCTTGAGTATGACTGGTATGCATTTGCGCAAAAAGGCCTAGTGATTGCTTTTGTTTGTGCGGTTGTTGTTTGGGGGCTTGGCTATTTGGTGTCATTTATGTTATACAAAATTAACAACAGAAAAAAGCAAGATTAACTCTTGCTTTTTTGTTTGGCGGACAGAAGAGGATATCCACAAAACTTTTGGATAAAACCCTTAAAGCATTCCAACTCATATTAAGCACATTTCACGGCATAAAGTTCGTATCTTAATGATTTAAATATAAATTTATTTTATTTTATTTTGATAGTATTCCTTAAATATTTCAATATTACCGTTACGCTCATTATATTGTTCAAAAAAGCTCTCAAAATCTCGTCTTAATTTGTTTATAATGTCTATATTATCTATTTTTAAATCTGTGCGTGCATATTCACATATTTTTTCATATACAAGAGGAATAGTTATATAAAGCATAGTAGAAATTTCAAAATATCCTAATAAAGGATATGTCGTTATTAAACTCGCATGAGTATAATGATTGCATTTTTTATACCAAGCTGAGTAATTATAAGACTCAAGTTCAGGATATTTTTCATTCAAGTATTGAATTATCCCATCAATTGTGTATGGCTTCTTTTTAACAATTTTATGATAATCCTTAATATCATCAACCCAACCAAAATTTAAAAATGCAGTTTTTTTATTCTCCTTTTGATTCAATCTGTTATTATATAAATCAAAAAATTCTGAAGGATAAGGCAAACCACATTGTGAATTATTTGTCTCTACTCGCATTAAATAATTATATTTTTCTAAAGCATCTTCATTGGAAGAAATTGCTAGATATATCAAAAAAAGTTCAATTATACCTCTACAAATGGGATATGCATTGTCAATATAATTGTTTTCTAATAATGATAATGTAGACAAACTCATGTTTATAATTTTTGAAAAAAATGCATAATATGGAATTTCTTTTGCATTGCAATTAGTTAAAACGATATTTGCCCTCACGCATATAACAAATAAATCATATGGTAAATTAAAATATAAAAATCTATCTCCTTCTATTATCTGTTTTTGTCTGAACAATGAACTACCATATAATCTTAATTTCACATTTTCAATAACTTGATTTACCAATTTCTTTTCATATTCAGAACTTTCTCTATATTCTTTTTGTTTATCGTTATCAACAAAAATCATATTAGATTGGTGACAACCAATAATGTGTTTGCAAATATCAAATGCAAACGTATCCGAATCACCTGCAATTTCATTTTCTATTGAATAAGAATATGGATAATATTTATTTATTTCTCCTTGTTTAAAAGACTCTAACACTTTATATAAAATTTTAACTAAAAAGTTTCCTTTTATTTCTTTTCCAAATATATTTCTTAATCCATTATTAAATATTCTCTTTACATTATCAATTTGCTTTTTTGAGCTGTTTAAACCAAATAAGTCATTAGAAATCATACTTTATCTCCTATTTTTAGTATACCATAAGAAAATAAAAAACGCAAATCTTTGTTTTATTAGATTTTCGTTTCGATTGGCGGACAGAAGAGGATTCGAACCTCCGGATGCTGTTAACATCGCACGCTTTCCAAGCGTGTGCCTTAAACCACTCGACCATCTGTCCATAGTTTAATTAATAAAAAAT
>JAEETG010000093.1 GCA_016290255.1 Clostridia bacterium | reverse complement strand
TCTAAGGTTGTGTCTTTATAATCCATTGGAATTGAATCTGTTGAAGGGGTCACTGGACTTTGATCCACAGCAACAAGAATATCTTTTCCTATGCTATAATGCATAATTTCGGTGTCATCATACAATGAAAATGTGTAACCCTGAACGCCACCTTCAGTTATCACATATTTGTAATACCATTTTTTTGCACTTTCATTATAGAATCTACCAGTGACAACGGCAGTTTTTTGGAGATCAGGGTTGTTTTCTGCGTCCACAATCATTGCTTGATAATAGTTGTAGTCAGCTTTAATTTTTGCAAGTTTGTTGTTGTTATCTCCAAGAATAACACCTGTAACGATTAAAAACATCAAAACAAACATGAAAAACATAGCAAGCATACTCAAAACTGATGCAACACCGCTGCTAACACTATAACTGCGTCCAAAGAACACAAATGTTCTTGGCCCTCGGTTTGACCCTCCTCTAAATCCGCTTCCTCCTGAAGATCCTCCTGAAAAATGTGAGCCTCCTGACGATGAAAAGCCCCCGCCTCCAAAATGGCCTCCGCCGCCGCCTCCATGACTTCCTGATGGCATATTTATATCCTCCTTTGTTTATAAAAATATTATTCGTTTATGACAACATCTATAATACCATTAATGATTGAAACAGATGATACATGATTTTGTGCTTCCTCATCTGTCATTTTTTTGGCAAAAATTTTGTTATCTTTCACTGAAAGATCATATTTATAGTTTTCACTCCCAGCAATTTGCAAATATATTCCTGTTAAATTGTTTGAATCAAATTTCATTTCTTGAATTATATAACTTCTTGCCCCATTAATCTCAGCAATCATTTTGATTCTGATGTTGCCATTAACTTTTGAAATCAAATATTTTGCACTTGACCCAGCTGGATATCCCATAGCGCTCATTTTTTGCTCGGAAATTTCAATGGATTTATCTTCTTTAACATAAGTTTTTGGAATGTTTGAAACAATAAGCATTGAACTTAGAACACCAGCAGCATTATAGCTGGAAGAACCACCTTCATCTTGCATGGTGACGCCTTCAGATGCTTTTAAATAATTTTGAGTTATTTCAATTTTTTCATCGGTTGATTTATCTGCTAACCCAAAAAATGAACATCCAGCAAATGCAAATGCACAAAAAACAAATGCTAATGCAAAAAGCATAGTGAAACTTCTATAAATTACTTTTTGTTTTTCCATATTTATTTCCCTTTTTTATCTTTTTTTCTTGAAAAGATGTTTTATCTCACCCAAGGTGTGCTTTTTGATTCCAAACCAGTAAATTGCAAACCCAGACAATAAGATTGCGATCAAAACTGCAATTGCAATCAGTATGAACGCCCATGTTGGAAGAGAACTTGCATCTTTGTCTTGATAAGCCAAGACAAAACTTGAAAAATGGTTTGTCGCAAAAGTTATTGAACTTTCGTCTGTTGTTGTGATAAGTTTTGTGGTCTTGTGATTGTCTCCAACAAAATAAACTCTTGCAATTTGATTTTTTGGAACTGGAGAATCAATTGGAATTGTCACGCAAACCTCTCCGCTTGAAAAACTTGTTCCACTCAGAGCAATGTTAACAACTTTCTTGGCACCTTTAATGTCTGTTCTGAAATTAACTTTGCGAATATCAAAAGTTATCAAAACATCAGATAAATCTCCATCAAAACTTTGAACTGCTTCTTGATTGAAACAAATTGTGCAGTCATCAATTTTAACAATCAAAGCTTTTCCAAGTTCTTTTGCCTGAAGTGCTTGCGCTCCAATTTGCTTTTCTTCATCAGCATATGAAAAAGCAATTTCCACACTGTTATCAACCCAATAAGCAATAAGACGAATGTTTTTTGTCACATTCAATATGGCACCGACTGGAACTAAAACATCTTCTCCGTCAATTTTATATTCAGAAAAAACTTTTCCAATAGGAGCTGTGAATGTGCATTCTGGAACAATATATTCAGACAAAACTCTTTCTTGTTTTTCCATTGTTCCGCTTCCGCCATTTGCATCAAACTCAACAGAAAACTCTGTTTGATGTGGAATATCTTTCCATATCGCATACAAAACTGTGTTTTTTGTTATTTCAATGATGTCGCCAACAAGCTTTTGTTCACCTTCCAAAAAATTCACTGCCCAGCAACTGAATTCTTTGCTTTCTGGAGCAATGAAAGAACAGTTTGGAACAGCAAAAAGTGATTCTGCATTTTCCACCGCGCTCATTGTTCCACTTCCGCCATGTGCATTGAACTCAACAGAAAATTCTGTTGCGTGCGATGCACTTTTCCAAATTGCAAATAACACCACATCTTCTGTTACCGAAATCACTTCATGCGCTTGTTTTTGCTCTCCCGAAACTGAACCTATTGCCCAACAATCAAATTCTTGATAGGTTGGTTCCACAAAATTGCATTCAGGAAGTTCATATTCATCTTCAGTGCAATTAACTGAATTCATTGTTCCGCTTCCACCATTTGCGTTAAAGGAAATTGTGTGTCCAACTTCGGCACGAACTTCTTGTTTTATTCCCCCAAAACAAAATAGGCACGCACACATTGCAAGGATTGCCAAAACACAAAATCCAAACACAAAACTTTTTGATTGCTTGTTCAAAAACTTTTCCTCCCCACTTTTTATTTCATTAATTATTATAACATAATAAAAAATTTTAACCTAATGATTTTTAAACAAAACTTGGTTTTTTAAAATAAAAAAAGAGCGAATGCTCTTTTTAGTTTCTTGAAACAGCCATAATTCTTATGATTAGTTGCAAAATCTTGAAATATAGATAGATAACAGAAAATGCCAAACTGAAAGCAATCATGTTTTCATATCTTTTGTCTGCACCCATTGTTACAGCGTTTTCAACGGCGTCAAAATCCCAAAGAAGGAAGAAACAACCAATCATAACCCCAAGAACTC
Organism: Clostridia bacterium; assembly: GCA_016290255.1. GTDB lineage: Bacteria > Bacillota > Clostridia > Christensenellales > UBA1242 > UBA7584. The sequence goes on along the minus strand of JAEETG010000093.1, from coordinate 5,846 downwards.
CAAAAATAATTGAAATTGCTGGGTTGTTATAAAGCCAAGCAACGGCTTCACTTGTTGCTGGGATGAAAGACAAAATAAACAGCATGAGTGAGCCAACCAAAATTGTTATGATTGTTGCCATTGTGAAAGCTTTAAACTTTTGAGTGACTTTGATAATTCTTGTGCGATATAGAACCAAAAGTGTTGCAACCAAAACAACTGTTAGAACAAGTGCCATCAAAATTGGGCCTTGATATGCTGGAATTGCTGCAGCCATGAAACCAACGGGATAACCAAAACAGATGCAAGCAAGGGTTCCACAAATTGCTGCTGCTCTGTGTGAAAAGCTTGCAATAATGCAAGTTATGAATCCAACAATTCCCGTCACAATCATCACAATCAGTTCTGCCTGACTGCAAGAAAATGTTCCTGCATAATCTTGATATGTTATTTGTGGTGTTACTGCGTGCACAATGATTGCCAAAATTGCCCCAAGAACAAATGTGAGCAAAAACAATCCTGACTTTGTGATAACACCTTTGTAGGTCACACAGTTTTCTTGAGCCTTTTCGCTTTGAGCCAAAGCTCTGCGAATAACTGGGTTAACCATTTTTTCGCCAAAACCTGCCATAATATTTCTCCTTTATCTTTTTATTATAGTTTGTTGATAACGTAAATATACCACAAAACAGCAAATATAGTCAAGCAATAAACACAGTTTGTAAAGAGCATTGTTTTGTCGAATAATGTTTTAATTTAGATAATATGCACTCAAAAATATGCAAAAAGAAAAAATATGTGATATAATAAACTTAAGAGGTGAAAAAATGATTCATTCGTTGTCTGGTGGAATAATGAAAGATAAAAAGGTGTTAGACTTTGCAAAAGTTGAAATTTTGGACGACTATTATTCTGGCACTTTTTGGTTTATTTCAAACATAAAAGGCCTAAAAGAAAACGACATAGTTTTGGTGCCTTTCAAAAATGGCGACATAACTTTGAAAGCAAAAGTTTTGCGTGTGGATAAAAATGTGAAAGAAGACGCCGCACCAATTTCAACAAAAAGAGCACAATCAATTATTTCAATTGTGAAAAATAACAACAACTAAAAAACATGGTATTGCAAGCTATCTAAGTTTGTGATATAGTGTGTCTAGACAAACAAGGAGAAAACCATGAGTATTTTTGAAAAAATTATAGAACACGTAAGCCGCAAAAACTATTATTTAGTGAAAGACTACACCAAAAACATTGATTATATTGTTGACGCAGGAATTGCCAACTATCTTTTTGGAGGATATGGTGGCCGCCTAAAATCAGATTGCGTTTTCACTTTTAATCATTTAATACACACTGCCGTTGCTGAAATGGATCATGAGGAATTTAATAAAAGCAAACTCATTGTTTTTAGAGATTATAGCAATAGTTTCGGCACAAAACCAAACCCAGGGCTTCAGGAAAGAATTAATGAGCTTGAAAACGATAAGAAAAATGGAATAGACAGCAAAACAAGAGCAAAAACACCACAGGAAATTAAAGAGTACAGAACAGTTAGACTGATTGGTGCATATCATTCTTTTGAAAAAGCAAAAAAGGATTGCCGTGAGGTTTTGGAATATGAATCAAAACATGGCCACTGCGCTGAAGAGGAAATGATTATTGTTGAGCACCCAAGCACAAAAGTCCCAAAAGACTTTAAGGGAAAAGTCTCCCCAAGCCCATCTTTCGACTAACAAACAATTACAATATAACTTCACACATTTTGTTAAACAAAAAAGAAGCAAACATTTGCTTCTTTTTTATATTAATTTGCCGACAGTGTGAACTCTGTTTTTGGGTGAGAAACACCAATCTTTGCTCTTTTCAAAATTGTTGGAGTGATGATGTCTTTTTGTGCAATATGTTTTTTTGTTTGAATATCTTTTAGTGTGGTCACAAGTCCAATAACAGCACCAATAAGCAGAACGCACTGGCACGCAATTGCAACATAACTTCCAATCAACGATAAATAAGTGATATAAATTGTGTTTGTGATGAGGGTGCAAATCTTTGTCATCAAAACGCCCTTAAAGCACAAGCTGAACAAGAACACCATTGAAGCCGAAAGTGGCAAAAGGCTTAAAGCTTCCGTCCATGTGACAACAATTGCAACAATGTGCAAACAAAAAACAATAAAACAAGCAAGCAGTGTGTATTTGTGTGAACACTTATATTTTTCGAGTATTGCCAAAACAATCAACAAAGCAGTTTCGTTTGAAAGCAAAAATAGTGTGCTATATTTATCCAAGAATAAATAATGGAGCCCGAAAAACACGTTTGTTATCGTGAAAAATATCATCACAAATATTTTCTTCTTTTGTGAAACGGCAGTTAAATAGTTTATGAGAGCAAACACAAAAAATATTTGAGAAAGCCAAAAAATCATTTGTTAAAAACCCCTTTTATTTTTCTTCATGAACTCCAGTTACAACAATGTTTGATTTTGTCCCCAAAACATTTTTGATGAACACATCTCCAATTTGATAACTTTTTGTCACTTTTTTCTTTTCTATTTCTTTTAATATGTCAAAATATTGTTCTTTTTTAACAGCAATATCTGTTTTTAAACTGATGGTGCCAAACTTTGTTTGCTTAATGGTGGTGATTGTTCTTCTTGGCTCAGTGAGTTCTTGCTTGCCATATTCTTCACCACGAGGGCAATTGTTGCCACTCACAACAATTTTTCCGTCAGCATATTTTTTTACCACAAGGTTGCAGCCAATTGGGCATCGAATGCATGTGAAACGTTTTTCTATCATAAACTTTCCTCAACTTTTAACACAAGATTTGATTTCAGTTTTTGTTTGTCTATAACAAGTTCTTCAATTGTTCCTGGGCGAACAACAGGCTTAAAGAGTGTTGCAATTTTTTCATCGTCACTGTAAGCATTTATGAACACCTTTTTCATTTCTTTTGAAACCCTAAAGAAAATGCTTGTTTTGTCTTTATTTTTGTAAACATAACTTTTGCTAACATATCTAATGTTTTTATCAAACAAAACTTGAATTTTGTTTCTTTGTGGCAAACCTTTTGTCACAAATTTTGCCGCACACTCTCCCGCTTTCATGCCTTCACGAGTCACGTTGTCAACAAGGTCATTAACATGCAAAACATTTCCGCACACAAAGAATTCTTTTTGTGTTGTTTGATAGAACTCATTAACAACATATGAATTTGTCACTTTGCTTTCTTCCAAATTGTTTCCACTTAAAAGTTCTGTTTCTGGAAGAAGACCAACCGACAAAAGCACTGTGTCACACTCCACAAACTTTTGCTTTTTAAGGTCAAACGAAAAATCAGGTTTTACAGGAGCCACAATAACCCCATTAACTCTTTGCTCACCACAAACTTTCACAATTGAGTGAGATAAATATAGTGGAATGTTGAAGTCGTCTAAACATTGTGTCACATTCCTGGCAAGACCTCCGCAAGTTGGCATAATTTCATATACCCCCAACACTTTTGCTCCCTCGCAAGTCATTCTTCTTGCCATAATAAGGCCAATATCTCCAGACCCCAAAATAACAACTTTTCTTCCAACCATTTTTCCGTGAATGTTCACAATTTTTTGAGCCTCTCCAGCCGAATAAATTCCTGCAGGCCTATCTCCACAAAGGTTGATTGCAGGGCCCGGTTTTTCTCTGCAACCATTTGCAAAGATAACCGCCTTTGCGTGAATCTTTTTGATTCCCTCTTCATTTTCTATTGTGAGCAAAACATCTTGGTCACCCTTTTTCTTAACATCAATAACCGCACTCGAAAGCATGGTTTTGATTTTTGCTTCCTCTATTTTTTTAATCCAATGATTTGCGTATTCAGGACCAGTTAACTCTTCTCCCAAAAAGTGAAGTCCAAAGCCGTTGTGAATGCACTGATTGAGAATTCCACCAAGGCGATATTCCCTTTCAATGATCACAACTTTTGCCCCATTTTTTTGTGCCTCATATGCTGCTGCCATTCCTGCTGGACCTCCACCAACAACCACAACATCAGTCTTCATATGGGCCTCCTTTTTTTATGTCGCCAACAACTAGCTCTGACCCATCTTGGTCTTGCAAAACTTTCTCTTTTTTCAGTCTTCTTTCATTTGCCATAATGCGAATAAGTTTTGGAATACAAAAACTTCCTTGACATCTTCCCATTGTTGGCCTAACTCTTCTCTTTAATGCATCGATGCTAACTGGCTTTAATGGAGAATTGAGTGCATCAATAATTTCTCCTTCGCTTATGTGTTCACAACGGCACACAATTTTTCCATAATTTGGATTTTTCTTTATGAGTTCATCAAGTTCTTTTTCGCTCATGTGCTCTGTGTTAATGTATGGAGTTCTTTTCTTAAAGTTTATTTTGTGAGTTTTGATGCCCTTTTCTTGAAGTTTTTCAATGAAATATTTTGCAATTGCTGGAGCCGCTGTTAAACCTGGAGAACAAATTCCAACAGCATAGAAAAAGTTTTTGTTCTTTTCGTCTTCGGCAATTTCAAAATCCTTTCCAGCTTTCACCCTGATTCCAGCGAAAAGTTTTATGGTCTTTTTAAAGTTTGGTGAATCCATTGTTCCACTAACTTGTGATTTTATGTTTGCAATGCTTTCAACAGTAACTGACCTATCATCTTTTTCGCACTCAACAGCAGTTGGACCAAACATAATGTTTCCGTGAACTGTTATGTTTGCAAGAATTCCTTTTGAAACTGGTGTTGGAAGTGGAAAAATTGGGTGAGTGATATACCCTTTTGTTGATTTGTCGAGCAAAATATATTCACCTTTCACATAGTGCATGTCAAAAGTTTTTGCTCCAACAAGTTTGTTCACATCACTTGAGTTTGGACCAGCACAGTTAATCACATATTTTGCTTGAACAGATTTTTCGCCATCACTCAAAACATATGTTCCATCGCTTTGTTTTGTTATTGATGAAACTTTGAACTTAAGTTTCACGGTTCCGCCGTTGATCATTCCCTCTTCTGCAAGCCCGATGCACACAGAATATGGTGAAACAACACCACCAGTTGGTGCAAAAAGCGCAATTGTCATGTTTGGATTGAGGTTTGGTTCCATTTTTCTTAGTTCATCTTTTTCAATAATCCTAAGGCCTGGAACACCGTTTTGTTCTCCCCTTTCTTTTAGTGCCAAAAGTTTTTCTCTTCCCTCTTCGTTTGAAACAGTGAGAGTTCCGCACTCAAGATAATCAACTCCCAAACGCTTGCACATATCTTTGTACATTTTGTTGCCTTCCAAGTTGAATTTTGCCATAAGTGAACCTGGAATAGGGTCATAGCCGGAATGCACAATTCCACTGTTCGCTTTTGTTGCATATGCAGAAACATCATTTGCTTCTTCCAATAAACATGTGTTTATGCCCAAACGAACAGCCTCAGAAAAGGTTGCTGTTCCAACAATTCCTCCCCCAATAATAACTAAATCAAAATTTTCCATATCATACTCCATATATTTGATTGATTCTATTTTACTAAATTTATTTTAAAAAGGCAAATAAAATAAAAAGTTTTAAATTATATTTGCTTAATTAAATGTTATTTTGATATAATGAGTTTATAGGAGGAGCCACATATGAAAAAATATATCATCGCAATTGATGAAGGAACATCAAGCGTGAGAGCAGTTGCCTTTGATGTTCAACAAAACAAAATTGTTTATTCCAGGAAAGAAAAACTGAAAACTTTCTATCCTCACCCAGGGTGGGTTGAGCAAGATGCCATGGAAATTTTTGAAAAGGCAAAAGCGTGCCTTGATGACGTTTTGTCAACAATTGACCCAACACTTGTTTTTGGAATTGGAATCACAAACCAAAGAGAAACAACTGTTGTG
>JAEETG010000007.1 GCA_016290255.1 Clostridia bacterium | reverse complement strand
TGTTCTTGAAATTTCTTGAATTTTGTACTCCCAACGGCAAGCCTGAACACATTGCCCACGGTTGCTGTCTCTACCTGTTAGATAGTTTGAAAGCAAACATCTTCCTGAATAACTTATGCACATTGCTCCGTGGCAAAAAGCTTCAAGTTCAATATCTTTTGGAAGATAATCTCTTATCTCTTTAATTTCTTTGAGTGATAGTTCTCTTGCGAGAATTATTCTTTTTGCACCTGCATCAGCCCAAAATTTTGCTGAATATTTGTTTGATGCAGAAGCCTGCGTTGACAAGTGAACATCAAGGTTTGGAGCAACCTGTTTTGCAAGAGTCAAAATTCCTGCATCACTAACAATGATTGCGTCAGCTCCTATGCTTTCCAAATATTTAATGTAATCCCCAAGGCCATCAAAATCACTGTTGTGTGCTTGAATATTAACTGTTATATAACATTTCTTTCCAAGGTTGTGAGCATATTCAATATATTTTTTTAATTCATCATCGTCAAAGTTTTCAGAAAATGCCCTAAGCCCCCATTTTTTTCCTGCAAAATAGCAAGCATCTGCCCCATAATAAAAAGCAGTTTGCAATTTTTCTTTATCACCTGCTGGTGCCAAAATTTCTATATTCATTTTTTCCTCCATGTTGAAACAGAGATTCCGTCTCCAATTTCAAAATGTATTTCTGTGTTTAGATTTTTATTGTTTTGTAAGTCATTTATAAAGGTTTGAAGTTCGTGAACAGTTTTAACAAACCTGTTCTCCGTTATTTCACTCCCCTTTGAAACCATGCCGCGAAAACCAATGTTATCCGAAACAAGGGTTCCATTTTCACCCAAAAGCGGAAGCAAAAGCGGAAGAATTTGTGGGTATAGTCCCTTTGGACCATCCAAAAATATTAAGTCAAACTTTTGCCCCAAAAGTGTTGGAAGAGTTTTTAGGCAGTCGCCCTCAACAATTTTCACTCTTTGTGTTAAGCCAAGTTTTTCAAAGTTTTGTTTGGCAATCACAATGTTTGGCTTGCTTGCCTCGCAACAAGTTATCACCGCATCACAAGACAAAAGCATGTTTGATGCTGAATAGCCAATTGCTGTTCCCACTTCCAAAATTGTTTTTGGTTTCTTTTCCTTGCACAAATTTTTTAAAAAATCTCTTGTGTCTGGAAGTGCTATTGGAATTTTTCGTTCCTTTGCAAACACCTCCATATCTTTTAATATGTTTATCATTTTTCTATATCCATAAGTATTGGTATGATTATTGGTTTTCTTCCAATTCTCTTGTTGAAGAGATTGGTTAGAAGTTGTTTGATGTGTGCTCTAATTTCCGCTGGGTCACCTGTTGTTAAGTCCATTTTTTCAAGTGATGCCAAAATAACTTTTTTGGATTCGTCCAAAAGTTTTTCAGCTTCGTGAGAATAGATAACTCCTCTCGCAATCATTTGAGGTCCAACAACAACCTCTCCTTTCTTACGGTTAAGCCCCAAAGCCACAACACAGAATCCATCGTTTGCAAGTTGTTTTCTTTCTTTCAAAACATTTCCGTCCATATTTCCAAGGCCTGTTCCATCAACCAAAACCTCTCCTGCTTGAACATCTTCAGCAAAAGAAACGCCCTGAGGTGTCACCTCAATAACAGAACCGTTGTGTGGAATGAAAATGTCTTTTTCTTTCATTCCAAGTTCCATTGCTAGCCTTTTGTGAGCTAGTTGATGCTTTGCCTCTCCGTGAACTGGAATAAAATATTTTGGTTTCACAAGTTTGTGAATGATTCTAAATTCATCGCGGCAAGCGTGGCCTGATGCGTGAACTGTTGCCAAATCATCATAAACAACTGTGATTCCTTTTTCAATAAGGTCGTTGATGATTCCAGAAACGGCTTTTTCGTTTCCTGGAACTGGTGATGATGAAAAGATGACAACATCATTTTCTTGAAGAGTTAAGCCAACAAACTCCCCTCTAGCCATTCTTGCAAGAGCGGTTGTTTCTTGCCCTTGGCTTCCTGTTGCCAAAACAAGAACCTGTTCTGGTTTTAGGTTTTTAACTTTTGCCATGTCAACAATGATTGACTTATCAAAAGTCACCTCTCCAACTTTCATTGCAACTTCCATGTTGTTTATCATGCTTCTACCTGCAAAAGCAATTTTTCTTCCATATTCTTTTGCAAGATACATAATTTGTTGCATACGATACACGTTGGACGCAAACGCAGTTATCACAATTCTCTTATCTTTATATTCCTCAAACAACTTGTGAAGAGTTTCTTTCACAACCTTTTCACTGATTGAAAAGCCCTCAAACTCAGCATTTGTTGATTCACACATAAAAAGAGTGACTCCCCTTTGTCCAAGCTCTCCAAAACGAGAAAGATCGGTTGTTTCTTCGCAAAGAGGTGTGAAATCAATCTTGAAGTCTCCAGAGTGAACAACTGTTCCAACTGGTGTTTTGATTGCTAAGGCGTGACAACC
>JAEETG010000092.1 GCA_016290255.1 Clostridia bacterium | reverse complement strand
TCGAAGAAACAGCAAAACCACTTTAGATTGAAGAGGAAGAAAAACACATTCCTTTCAAAAATTTTGAAGAAAAAAGTGCGTTTGTTTGTGGAAAATGTGGAGCCAAAAATCCAAGTGGCAGCAGGTTTTGCAATCAATGTGGCTCAGCAATAAATGAGGGGGAATAATATGGAAAAGAAAAACACAAAGAAAACTGAAACAAAAATAAGTGCATCAAAAAAACCTGCAAAAAGTGAAAGCAAAAAAGTTCGCTCTCAGGCTTTCACAAAAGATATGACATTGGGAGAAGTTTTGATGAAAAAGCCAGAAGCGCAAACAATTTTGTTTGGGTTTGGAATGCATTGTTTTGGGTGCCCAGTAACTCAGTTTGAAACATTGGAAGAAGCGGCAATGGTTCATGGCGTGGATTTAAAATTGCTTCTCAAAAAGTTGAACGAAAACTAGATTTCAAGCATTTGACCAATAAACAGTTTTGTTATATTGTTTTTGCTTAATAGTTCTTTGGGTGAAATATCATATTGTTTGCAAATGCCAGCAATTGTTTCTGTTGGCTTAACAATATGATATTTTTTGTTTGAACAAAAAATAATTAAACACTTTCCAACATAAATGTTTGTTCCATATTTTTTTTCTAATATTTTTGGATTAACATTATATATTTTTGCAATGTCAAAAATTGTTTCATTTTTGCTCACGCGGTGCAATATGCTTGGATTGAAAACTTTATTTTTACCTAAAAATTTAATCATTAATAATCCTTTTTAATAATAGTTTATGTGTTTTTGCTCTTTTATTTGCAAAAACACACTTTTTTATTGATATTTTTTGCATTTTGTTATAAATTTCAAAGTTTTAAAGTAATTTATAACAAAGGAGGCAATATGGCAAAATCACTTTTTAGGGCTGTTATTTTGGTTGCTGTGTTTGCAATAGTAACAAGGGTTCTTGGCTTTTTGTTTAGAATATACCTATCACGCAAATTGGGAGCCAATCTTTTGGGGGTATATCAAATTGCAAGTTCTGTTTTCATGGTTCTTGTTTTGCTTGTTGCCAGCGGAATCCCGCTAACCATTTCCAAAAAATCTGCTCGCTTTTTTGTTTTAAAAAACGAAAATATGGCACATAAAACTGTTACGGCTGGTTTGCTTTTTGGAATCACCATAAGCCTTGTTATTTGTTTGGTGTTTTTCTTGTTTAAAGATTATATATCCAAAATTTTTGCAGACAGTTCTTGTATGACTGTTTTGTTAATTCTTCTTCCAGCCATAGTTTTTAGTGCCATTTATTCCTCTCTTCGTGGCTATCTGTGGGGCAGACAGGACTATTTCTTTATGGGGCTTGGTGAACTCATTGAACAGGTTGTTAGAATTGTTGTTTTTATTTTGTTTGCAAACTTATTTTTGGTAAATATGGGTGGGGCAAATGTGGCGGCACTTTCATTAACTATTGCCTGTTTTGTTTCAATGATTTTTATTATTATTGTTTATCACAAAAAGGGTGGAAGAATAAAAAATCCCAGAGGGAATATAAAGGGGGTTATTAAAAGTTCTTTGCCGATAACTGGAGTGAGGGCGGCATCAAGTTTAATTCAGCCAATCATTGCGTTATTGTTTCCAGTGATGCTTTCTCTTTCTGGGGTTGATAAAACCTCGGCAGTTTCAGTGTATGGAGTGATTATGGGAATGACATTTCCTCTTTTGTTTTTGCCATCAACTGTGATTGGCTCACTTTCTTTTGCTCTTATTCCAGAACTATCCAAAGCACAAGAACAGAAAAAACTTGGTTTGGTGGAGGAGAGAATCAAATCGTCGATACGTTTTTCAATAATTGTTAGTTCTCTTATTGTGCCATTATATGTTGGCATTGGAATTCCAATTTGCTCACTGTTATTCGATAATGCTTTAAGTGGAGAGTTTTTGAGGTGGGCAGCAATTATCATGATTCCAATGGGCCTATCTAATGTTAGTTCAAGCATTTTAAATTCTCTTAATCTGGAAGTTAAATCTTTTGTGAACAACCTAATTGGTGGATTTTTTCTCATTTTGTGTGTTGTTTGCTTTTCTGGTGTTTTGGGAGCATATGCTTTGATTGTTGGATTTTTCTTGTGCATGTTTTCAACAAGTTTTTTAAATATTATGATGATAAAAAAGAAAACAAAAATTTCTTTGCATCTTTTTAAAACTCTTATTTTGTGCCTTTTGTTTAGCTTTATTGTGGCAATTCTTTCAAACTATATTTATGGTGTTTTGTTGTATGCTTTTCCATCGCTTGTCTGTCTTATTGTTTCAGCCACTGTTTCACTTGTTTGTTTTCTTGTCTTATTGTGGGCGTTTGGGATTTGTGATATTGCATTTATTTTTTCAAAAGTTAAAAATGTTATAAAATTTTCAAAAAAAAGAGTATAAATTGTTGTTGATTTTCGCAAATTAACAATATGCTTATAATACTGTTTAGAGTTTTAATAATTTATGTTATTGTTTTAACATATCTAAGGCTGATGGGGAAAAAGCAGGTTGGTCAAATGCAACCATATGAACTTGTGATAACACTCATTATGGCAGATATTGCAACTCTTCCAATGACGCAAACAAGTATGCCTCTTCTTTTTAGTTTAATTCCACTTTCAATGGTGGTGGTTGTTCATTTTGTTGTTTCCATCATTGAAAGAAAAAGCATTTTTATGCGTAAGGTCATAAATGGAAAGCCAGTTGTTGTTGTGTCGCCAAGTGGGGTAAACTTGGATGCACTAAAGGGGCTTAACATGACCTTTGATGATTTGATGCAAGGGCTAAGGCAGGCGGGGGCATATAGGCTTGAAGATGTTGCATATGCAATTGTTGAAACAAATGGAACTTTGAGCGTGATTTTGAAATCAACAAACGCACCTGTCACAAATGAGGACTTAAAAATAAAACAAAAACCAGCAAGCATCCCTCTTGTGTTGGTGTCTTGTGGAAAGCTTTTAAACAAAAATATGGAAATAGCAAAAGTTGATGAAAAGTTTTTGAATCGCCTTTGCCTAAAATGCGGGGTCAAAAGTTGTAAGGATATAATCATTTTAACTTTAGATTGCAATGGAAGTGTTTATGTTCAAACAAGAGAAAAACCGGCTCAAACTTTTTGCATAAAGATGCGAGGTGCAAAATGGTGAAAAGAAATGTTTTTGTTGTTTTGCTTTTTGTCATTTTGCTCGTGGGCGTTTTGCTTGAACAGAATTATATTGACAATTCTTTTGAAAACATGAAAGAAAATGTTTCATCTCTTTTGGATGAAATTGAAAATGAAAATTTGGATAGCAGCACACAAGATGTTTTTAAAATAAAAAAATATTGGCAAGATAGGGAAATTGTTTTAAGCCTTTTTGTTGACTATCGCGAAATTGAACAAATTGGAAGACAAATTGAACTCATTGTTGCTCACCTAAACAATGTTGATTTTGAACTGGCTTCAGTTGAGTGTGAGCTTCTTTTGCATATTGTGAAAACATATCACAAAACGGTTTGTTTTGATTGGCAGAATATTATTTGATTTGCAAAAATATCGATTAAAAAATGTGAAAAAAGAGTGAAAAAACATGTGAAAACATGTTTTTTAGTTGTTTTCATCGTTGTTTTGTGGGTTGGGAAGATAATTAAAATTGTTTTGTTCCGGCTTTTTTGCAATGCTTATTGTTGGTGTGAGTTGCACAAGAACGGTGTCTTCACCAATTTTGCAAATGTTGTGGTATGGAATAAAAATATCTTCCTTTGGTTTAAAAATTGAAAAAAAACTTTTTGCTCCAGGCACAATAACTCCCAAAATTTTGGCAGTTCTTTCTTCAAAAATTAAATCGATGATGTGCCCAAGTTTTTTTCCGTCAATCAAGTTTATAACAAGTTTGGATCTAATGTCGCTGAAACTGTTTTCCATTTTTAGTGTTAACCTCTTTAAATATTTTATATGAAAAAAGCAAAAAATAAATGACTAATCAAAATTAACACTAGACAATTTACTCCTTTTTTGCTAAAATAAAATAGAGGTGTTTTATGAAGTGTTTATATTGTGGAAGTTTGGACACAAAAGTAATTGACTCAAGAACAAATGAAGATGTCACATCAATTCGCAGAAGACGTGAGTGCTTAAGGTGTGGGAAAAGATTCACAACTTTTGAGGTGTATGAAAGCATACCCGTTATGGTTGTGAAAAAAGACGGCAGCATTGAGCCTTTCGACCGTGAGAAAATTAGAAGAGGAATGGTTAAAGCTTGTGATAAAAGGCCTGTTTCAATGGCTCAAATTGAAGAGGTTGTGAACAGTGTTGAAAAAAATATTTACAACAGCCTAGCACAAGAAGTGACATCTCAAAAAATTGGTGAAGAAGTTATGAGGGGACTAAAGTCATTAGATGAAGTTGCCTACATAAGGTTTGCGTCCGTTTATAAACAATTCACCGATATAGACAACTTCATTGAACTATTGCACAAATTAAAAAAATAATGTTACGGAGAAAATGAAATGACAAAACCAGTGCTTGCAATAATCGGTAAACCAAATGTAGGGAAATCTACATTTTTTAATCGTGTTGCTGGAAGAAGAATAAGCATTGTGAAAAATGTTCCAGGCGTGACAAGAGACAGAATCATTGCTGACGCTGAGTGGGCTGGATATGCTTTTTCGATGATAG
>JAEETG010000091.1 GCA_016290255.1 Clostridia bacterium | reverse complement strand
ATAGATGTAACTTCTTGGGATTATTCCATTTGAGTTGTATGCAATTGTTTTGTCTGGGTTATAAATTGTTGTTTCGCAAGTTGCCATATAGCACTCAGGAATTTCAATGGCTCCAGCAAAAGGTTCGTCTGAAACTGAAAGATATGTGTATGTTGCTTGGTTTCCGCCTGGGTTTATTCCGCTTAGAATCCACCTTCTAATGTATGTTGTTGGATAATATGTGTAAACATCAACAGTGAATGTTTCAGAAGTGTCAAGGGTTCTTCCGCTGGCAAGAGTTGTGCCAGCTGCGAGTGTTATGTCACCACCAAACCACTCAAATGGATAGTTTATGTCACTCAGTTTTCCAATAACTTCTCCAGTTGAAATGTCGATGTTCACAAGATCTATGTCTTTGTAGACTGGTTGGTCATCATAGTCATCACACAGGTAAGTTAGGCTAGAGTTAATTGTTGTTAGCGTTGCATTTGTGTTTCTTCCGTTATATGCTGAAGCCAAAAGCCCTAAGTCATTTGTTTCTGCTTTGATTGCACTGGCGCTTAGTTCTGCGTTTTCACCAATTTTTTCCCAAGCACTTGAAACAATGTTGTTTTCTTGCCTTACAGACAGAATCCTCATGCTGGAATATTGGATGTCGGAAACAATGTTTATATTGAGCCCAAAATTTGCATATTGTGCCACATCTGTGAGAGAATTAACCGATATTGAAATTTTTGCCATGAAAATATTGTTTTTTACAAGGCTTTGGTTGTCTGTGAAAATGGTGTAGTCCACAAGTGGTGTTTCTGATTCAAGTTGTGAAACAAGTGCTGGGGCAGTTGGGCCTGTTCTTTTCACGGCAATATAGTCTGTTTGGCTGTTTGATGGATTGAAATAATATTTTTCAATCACAAAATTTATGTCTTCACTTTGTGATGTTGTTTCAACTTCTGGAATAATATTTCTGTCACCAGTGTTTTTGATGAAAATATAAAATTCAATTGTGTCGGTGGTGCTATACATATTTATTGTGTTAACCGCAGAAGAGTGCGCAAGATATGAATCTTCTGAACCATTCATTTGATAAACACCATCTTGGTCTGTTGTTCCAGGGCCTGTGATGTTTAGGTAGGTGTCTGAAATCGCATCTTTTCCATTTTTTTTGTATGTTCCAAAAATGTCGGCACCAATTTCATCGGAAATATAAACGATGTCGCCTGTGATGCTTAAGTTAACCAAAACGGAGGCAAATGCTTCTGTTATAAAAAGCCCTGTTATGATTGCACAAACGGCACACATCAAAACTATTTTAAATTTACGCATTGCATCTCCTTTTATTGTTATTTTCCCTATATTAAGCACTATTATAACTATAATTATAGTTATTTAAAAATTCTTTGTCAAAGAAAAAACGCCTCACTTGCCAATTTTTTAAAAAAAATCTTGTTTATTGTTTTTAGGGTCAAAATAGCACTTTATTTGTTTGACTTTTGCTTTGTTTATTTGATAAAATAAAACTGTGTAAAAAAAGTGGGGGAATATGGATAACATTGAAAAAACTTTTCAAAGCATTTTGCTGGCTGAACAAGAGGCACAAAAAATTGTTGAGCAAGGCGAAAAAGATGCTTTGGAATTGTCTAAAAAAGCGAGTTTAAAAACAGCAAATCTTCGAGAAAAAACAATTGAAAAAATAAAACAAGAACGGGAAAATTGTGAAAAAGAATTTTTGCAAGAAAAAGACAGAATTTTTGATGAAATGCAAAAAAGTTCAAAATCACAAATAAGCAAACTGCAAAAAAAATGCGACAGCAAAAAAGATGAAATTGCAGAACAAATTGTAAGGGAGATTTTGGTTGAATGGCAATAGCAAAAATGTCTAAACTTCGCTTGGTTGGATTTTTGAGCGAGAAAGATGACATTCTAAACGAAATGGCAAAACTTGGAAAAAGTGACATAAAAGAATGTGAAAAACTTTCAAGCACTCAAAAAATTGAAAATAGTGAAGAAATAATAAATATTGAAAAAGTTTTAAGCAAAACTGATAAAGTTGTTTTTTCTCTTGAAGAAATTTGTGAAGACAAAACAAAAAGTGAATGTTCATATGAGAATTTTTTGTCACAAGAAAAAATGTATGAAGAAAACTTGAGTTTGGTTGATGAACTTGCAAAATATTTGGATGAAATTGTGAAGAACTATGGTTTTATAAAAAAGTTTAAGAAAGAAAAAAACCAAATGGTTCCAAATGAGATTAGAAAACTTTTGTCAATTGCTCAAAAGAAGAAAGATGCAAAAGTTCCAAAAAATGATGAAAAACTGAAAACAATTTTGGATAAGATCTATAAACTTCTTCCAAAAGAGGAAACATCAGAGCAAATTGAAGACATAAAGTTTTTGGAGAAAGAAGATTTGCAACTTGTTTTTGAATTGGATAAAACCACATTTGAAAACATGAAAGAGGAAATTTCAAAAATACAGTATTTGGAAGTTAAAGAGCAAAATGGCGTTTTGGAATTATATTTTTCATTCAAATATTTAGGCGAGGAAATGCAGGCTGTTTATGAAAATAAAATTCGAGAACTTGATGCAAAAATTCAGGAATATGAAAACAAGAATGCAGAACTATATGGCTTATTGAAAGGTTACACAAAGAAACTAAATGACCTGAAAGTTTTTTGCGACTATGTTAGATATAATCTTGAAAAAACAAAAAAATGTGCTTTAATGCAGAAAACAGATTCAACATTCACGCTTCAGTGTTATGTTGAACAAAAAGAACAGAAAAATTTTGTTGAAGCAATGGAAGAAAAGTTTGACAACTTGCTGATAGAAGAAGAAAAGATAACAAAAAGTGACAATCCGCCAACAAAAATTGTTGGAAGCAAAATCACCAAACAGGCAGACTTTGTTGTTAACATGTATTCTGTTCCAAACTATCGTGATGTTGACCCAACTTGGTCGGTGTTCTTGTTCTTCATGGTGTTCTTTGGGTTTATTGTTGCCGATGTTGGATATGGAATTGTTTTGTGCATTTTGGGCTTTTGCCTTGCAGAAAAGAAAAATATTTCACAGGGTGCAAAAAAACTTTGGAGGCTGATTGGAACGGCTGGAGTGTTCACCATTGTTTGGGGAATGCTGTTTGGAACGGTGTTTGGCTTTAGTCACGAGTTGTGGTCAGTAATACCACAAGGTGTGATGCCAGACCCACAAAGAGATGCAATAACACTTCTTTTGATTTGTTTACTTATGGGAATTGTTCAAATTGCCTTTGGTTATCTTTTGAGAGGAGTTAATAATTTCAAGCACAAACAAATACTTCCAGGGCTTGTTAATGGTGTTGCTTGGGTGCTGTTTTTGCTTGGAATGGTTATGGCGGCGGCAAAGTTCTTGCTAGATTTCTTTAAGCTTGAAACAAGCGGTGGTTTTTATAACTTTTTGAGTGCAATTCAAATGCCGGGGTTAATTATTATGTGCATAGGGCTTGGTGTTGGGGTAATCTTGGCAGGAATTGGAACAAAAGGATTCACAAAGTTTACAAAAAGTTTTGCGGCTTTATATGGAATTATCAATTTGTTTTCTGACATTTTGAGTTATGCAAGACTTTTTGGCCTTATGCTTTCGGGAGCAATCATAGGGCAGCAATTTAATGAAATTGCATTATCGGTGATGACTTCACCATTTGGATATATTGGCGGATTTTTGATTATGCTTGTTGGACATTCATTCAACATCGCAATGGGTGCTCTTGGAGCGTATATTCACGACACAAGGCTTCAGTATGTTGAATACTTTGGGAAATTCTACACAGGTGAGGGAGAATTATTAAAACCATTTTGTGTTGAACAAAAATACACAATAATAAAAGATTTTAAGGAGGAAAGAAAATGACAGGATATGTTATCGCAATAATAGGAATCGCTCTATGCGTGTTTGCGTGTGGTTGTGGTTCTGCAATTGGCCTATACAAAACAGGTCAAGCAGGAGCAGGGGTTTTGGCAGAAAACCCAAAAAAGTTTAGTAAGGTTTTGGTGTTTGTTGTTTTGCCAGCAACAAACGGAATTTATGGTTTCGTTATGGCAATTTTGGCTCAGAGTTATTTGCCATCAATAACAACAGTTGATCAAGGGTTAAGTTTGTTCTTTGCTCTTCTTCCACTAACAATTGTTGGATTTGTTGCCGCAATTTATCAGGCAAAATGTTCAGTTGCAAGCATTTATGCAATCGCTAAAGATGAAACACTTTCAGGAAAACTGCTTCTTTTCCCGGCCATGATTGAAACATACACAATTTTGGCTTTGGTTGTGTCAATACTTCTTTTGGCGGTGGTGTAAATGGAAAGAGAACAAAAGTTTATTTCAAAAATAATCAAAGATGCTGAAAAACAAAAGGAACAACTAAAAAACAAAGCAAAACAGGAATCTGATGCAATCATAAAAGAGGAAGAAAAAAAAGAGAAAGAATTTTTTGCTTCAGAGAAAAAACAAATCAAACAAGAATATGACAAAATACTAGAAAATGAAAAGAGCTCATCTTTCATTGAACAAACAAAATTTGTTTTGCAAGAAAAGCAACAAATACTAAGTGATATTTTTGATTTGGCACTGCAAAAGTTTAAAAAAATAACAGCAAAGGAATATCAAACTTTTCTGCAAAATGTGATTTCACAGAATGCTGAAATGCAAGATGAACTCATTATTTCAAACAGAAAGGGTGAAAAAGAAAGAATTCAAAAACTTGCAATCTACAAAAAGAAAAAACTAAAAATTCAAAAACAATCAAAAGATATTTCTGGTGGAGTTATCATTGTTTCACCAACGTGTGAAAAAGATTTTTCTTTTGAAGCTTTAATTCAAGATAAGTTTCGAACATTTTCACACAAGGTTGCAAAACAAATTTTTTAGGTGAATTATGGAAACAACATATTTTAATGCAAGATGCAAAGCAAAAGAAGCAAAACTTTTGTCACAAGAAAGTTTGGAGAAAATTGCAAAAAGCAATTCGGTTGAAGAGTTAACAAAAAATCTTTTGGACCTAAAACTTATTCGCGGTGAACAAATTGAAAGCTTTGCAGACTTGGAACAAATTGCAAAAAGGGAAGAAAGAGAATTTATAGAATTTTTGAAACATGAAAGTGTTCACAAAGACATCACAAAATTTTTTCTTCTAAAGTATGATTATTTTAATCTAGAATGTTTATATTTTTATTTGAATATGAAAACAAAAGAAACACCTCTTTTGTTTGAGGGGAACATAAAAATTTCAACCATGCAAAAATGTTTGCAAAAACAAGACTATGGTGATTTAACTGTGGGAATGCAAAAGTTGCTAAAAATGCTGGATGGCAGTTCGGATAAATCATATTTTTTTGTTGACAACGCTTTTGAAAGAGCGAAGAAAACAGAACTTTTGGCTCTTTCAAAAGTTTCAAAAGATTTGTTTGAACTTCAAAACTATTTAAGTGACCTAAAAAACATTGAACTTGCTCTCAGGCTTCGTGACGAAAAGATGTTTTCACTTGTGAAAGTTGATGGTGGTAAACTTGATGATGCGTTTTTCAAAAAACTATGCACAGATGATTTGGGCTCCATTTTGAGTGACACAAAATATTCAATATACAAAAACGTTGTTGAAATGATTGTTGAAGCAATGCAAGAGGGGAAACCATTTCAAAAATTTGATTTTTTGATGGACTGTTTCCCAATAACATTTTTAGATGACAAAAAATATGTTGCGGAAAGTTTTTTACCTTACGTTAGATATTGTTATTTGGCATTAACGCAAATAAAAAATTTGAAAATAATTTTTGATGGAATGCTCGCAAATCAGAATAAGAAAAAATTATGTTCTCAACTAAGGAGAGTTTATGAAAAGTGATATTGCGGTTTTGATGGACACAAAGGAGTTTATGATTTTTGAACTCACTGGAGCAGATGTGTTTATGGCAGAAAAAAACACTGCAAGAGATATTTTGCTTGATGTGGTGAAATCATATAAACTCATAATCATAACAGAAACACTAGCAAAACTATTGGAATCAGACATAAAAAATTATGAAAGCAAAATGTATCCAATCATTTTGTGCTTGCCTTCTCCAAAAGGTGAGGGTGGGTTTGCTGTGAAAAGTTTAAGCAAAAAAGCAAAAACCTCGTTGGGGGTTGAAATATAATAGGAGGCAAAATGCAAGGGAAAATAGTCAAGGTTTCAGGAGCACTTGTTGTTGCAGACAACATGATTGGTGCAAAACTATATGATGTTTGTTTGGTTTCCGACAAAGAACTTGTTGGTGAAATCATTGAAATCAGAAAAGATAGAGCATCAATAGAGGTTTATGAAAACACTGATGGATTGAAGGTTGGTGATGTGGTGAAAAACACTAACAAGCCTCTTTCAATTGAACTTGGGCCTGGTCTTATTGGAAATGTTTTAGATGGAATTGGAAGGTCGCTTAAAAACATTTATGAAAACTATGGTGAAAGAATAAAATCAGGAGTTAAAGTTCAAACACTCAATCCAAAAACTGTTTGGAAATTTGTTGCTAAGAAAAAAGTTGGTGACATTGTTTTCAGTGGTGACATTTTGGGGGTTGTGCAAGAAGGTGGAATCATTGAACACAAAATCATGGTCCCAGTTGGTGTTAGTGGAAAAATCTCAAGCATAAAATCTGGTGAATACACTGTTTCCGACACCGTTGCAAAAATTAAAACAGATGATGGGGTTGAAAAAGTTGGGTTAAGTTTTTCGTGGCCAATTAGAATCAGTAGGCCTTATAAGAAAAAAATTGAAACAACAACTCCACTTGTTACTGGTCAAAGAGTTATCGACACATTTTTCCCACTTGCATTTGGTGGAGCGGCAGCAATTCCTGGTCCTTTTGGTAGTGGAAAAACAGTTGTTCAACACCAACTTGCAAAATGGAGTGATGCTGATGTTGTTGTTTATGTTGGGTGCGGAGAAAGAGGAAACGAAATGACAGAAGTTTTGAAAGAATTTCCAACTCTTTTGGATCCAAAAACAAAAAAATCACTTATGGAAAAAACAATTTTGGTTGCAAACACATCAGATATGCCAGTTGCCGCAAGAGAGGCTAGCATCTACACTGGAATCACAATTGCGGAATATTATCGTGATATGGGATATAATGTGATTGTGATGGCTGATTCCACTTCAAGGTGGGCAGAAGCCCTTCGTGAAATGAGTGGAAGGCTTGAAGAAATTCCTGGAGAAGAAGGATATCCTGCATATCTTGGAAGTAGGCTTGCAAGTTTTTATGAAAGAGCGGGAAATGTTGTAACTCTTGGAAAAGATGAAAGAATTGGATCGGTTTCTTGTGTTGGGGCTGTTTCCCCACAAGGTGGAGACTTAAGTGAACCAGTTTCACAAGCAACACTTAGAATAGTGAAAGTCTTTTGGGGGCTTTCTTCTGCTCTAGCTTACAAAAGACATTTCCCAGCAATTGATTGGCTTGTTAGTTATTCTGGCTATGCTGGAGCACTGAAAAATTATTATCAAGAAAATTTGTCATATGAGTTTTGGGATAGAAAAAATTATTTGATGAAAATCCTTCAGGAAGAAAGGGAACTAAACGATGTTGTGTCACTGATGGGTTTTGATGTTTTGGGAGATAAAGATAAAACAACTCTTGACATTGCTCAGGTTATTAGAGAAGACTATCTTCACCAAAATGCTTTTGATGAAACAGACACATATTCATCACTAAAAAAGCAAGACAAAATGCTTAAATGTGTGTGTGAATATGCAAAAGAAGCTTACAAGGCTTTGGAAAATGGTGCTGTTTATGAGCAGATTATAAATATTCCATCAAGAGCTCTTATTGGAAAGATGAAATATGTGAAAGAAGATGAACTGGAAAAAATTGAAAACTTGATAACATCAATAAAAGGTGATTTCTTGGAATTGGAGAAAAAGGAGGAAAAATAGTGATAAAATACTATAAAACCATAAAAGAAGTTGTTGGTTCAATCATGGTTGTTGACTGTGTTAATGATGCTCACTTTGGTGAACTTTGTTCGATCATCGACCAAAATGGCAACAAAAGAAATGGGAAAGTTTTGGAAGTTTATGACGACAAAGCTGTTATTGAACTTTTTGACTCCTCAAACAACTTGGATATCTCTAACAGCAAGATAAGATTTTTGGGAAAAGGGCTTGAAATAGGCGTGTCAAAAGATATGCTTGGAAGAGTTTTTACTGGTCTTGGAAATGTTAGAGATGGTGGGCCAGATATTATTCCTGAAAAGTTTGTTGATGTGAACATGGGGCCAATCAACCCAGTTGCTCGTGACTATCCAGACCAATTTATTCAAACAGGAATTTCTGCAATAGATGGACTAAACACTTTGGTTCGTGGACAAAAACTTCCAATTTTTTCTGCAAGCGGACTTCCTCACTCAGTTTTGGCTTCTCAAATTGTTAGGCAATCAAAAGTTTTGGGAGATAACGAGCAGTTCGCAATTGTTTTTGTTGCAATGGGAATTTCAAACGATGATGCAACATATTTTATGGAAGACTTCAAAAGAAATGGTGCAATCAAAAACACTGTTTCAATCATAAATCTTGCGAGTGAATCCAGCGTTGAAAGAATATCTGCTCCACGTATTGGATTAACCATTGCGGAATATCTTGCTTTCGAACTTGATATGCAAGTTTTGGTAGTGCTCACAGACATGACAAACTATGCTGAATCACTAAGGGAAATATCAAGTGCGAGAGATGAAATTCCTGCTAGGCGTGGATATCCTGGATATATGTACACAGATTTGGCAAGTTTGTATGAAAGGGCTGGAAAGATTGTTGGAAAGAAAGGAAGCATCACGCAAATTCCAATTCTAACAATGCCTGATGATGACAAAACGCACCCAATTCCAGACCTCACTGGTTACATAACAGAGGGGCAAATTATGCTTTCTCGTGATTTATACAAAAAGGGAATATACCCTTCAATTGATGTGCTGTCTTCACTTTCAAGGCTGAAAGACAAAGGTATTGGTGTTGGAAAAACAGAAAGTTATCACAGTGATTTGTTAAACCAAATGTTTTATGCTTATTCTCGTGGAAAAAATGCAAAAAATCTTTCAACAATTTTGGGTGAAAACGCAATTTCTGCAATGGATAAAAACTATGCAAACTTTGCAGATAATTTTGAAAACAAGTTTGTGAACCAAGGAGAATATGAAAACAGAACAATTCAAGAAACGCTAAACATTGGTTGGCAGCTTTTGAAAGAGTTCCCAAGAAGTGAACTAAAAAGAATTAAAGACAAGAACTTAGATATTTTGTTGGAGGATAAATAATTTGGAAAGTTCAAACATAAATCCAACCAGAATGGAACTTAGAAAAGTTCGTGAAAAATTGAAAGTTGCAAACAAGGGTCACGCACTTTTGAAAGATAAAACAAGTGGACTCATCAAGATTTTTTATCAAGTTATCAAAGAAACAAGGAACTTAAGAAAAGAGGTTGAACAAGAATTAAAAACAATTTTTGATGGATTTCAATTTTCAAAAACAAGTTTATATGACGAAGAAGTGAAATTTCTCTTGAGCATTGCAAACAGAGAGGTGAAACTTGATTTTGGTGAAGTGTCTCACTTGGGGGCCGTTTGTCCAAAGATTAAGTTGAGTTCTCAAAAAGAAGAGGGGCCATATTATTCCCCACTTTCTTCCAGTTTTCAATTTGATTTGGTTTCTCAAAAGTTTTTAAAATTATTTCCGCAAATCATAAAGCTTGCAAGTGTTGAAAAAAGTGCTTATTTGCTTGCTGATGAAATTGAAAAATGTAAGAGAAGAACAAAGGCGCTAGAAAATGTTTTGATTCCAGGATATGAAGAACAAATTCAAAGAATTGAACTAAAACTTTCTGGAAATGAACTAGAAAACACAGCAAGACTTAAAACAATAAAAAAGAAAAAAATGTAAACAGTAAACAATGCTGTTTTTATTTTTTGCAAAAATTGTTTGCAAAAAACTTAATTTTTTTGTGAAATTTGTGTTAAAAGTGTGTATTTTGTTGAAATAAACATGTATTTTTGTTAAAATATGGTGAAAAAGGATTGATAATTTATGCAAATATATTTGTTGGATATTAATGAAAAAATGTGCCAAGAGTGGCAAAAATTTTTTGGTGAAGATGATTGCATTAAAATTGTTTGTGATGATTTTTGCAATTTTATGAAAACACAAAATGTTGAGTGCATTGTGTCACCAGCAAATTCTTTTGGAGTTATGTTGGGTGGATATGATCTATCTATCACAAAATTTTTTGGCAAAAAGCTTATGCAAAAAGTTCAAGAATACATAAAAGAAAATTATGGTGGAATTCAGCCAGTTGGCTCAGCTTTTTTGATTGATATTCCAAATAGTAAGAAAAAATTAATTCATTGCCCTGTTATGAAAAAACCATCAATTATAAAGAACGAAAATGTGATATATGATTGCATGATGAACACCTTGATTATTGCAAGAGAAAATGGCATTTCGTCGATTGTGATTCCCGCTTTTGGTTGTGGAACTGGTGGGGTTAAATGTGAAAGTGGTGCCAAACTTATGAAAAAGGCTTATGATGATTTTTTGAAAGAATAAAAATCCACCAGAGCGGTGGATTTTTCTATTTGTATAAATGAATTATTGCGTGAAGTGTTGTTTTATCTTTTGACTTTATTGTT
>JAEETG010000090.1 GCA_016290255.1 Clostridia bacterium | reverse complement strand
TCATATTTTAACATTTTTTTTCAAAAAAAACAATAAAATAACAAAACATAAAAGAAAAAAGCCATGCTTTTTCATGGCTTTTTTATAATTTTTCTCCACAGTGTGTGCAATGCTTTTTGCCTGCATCTGTTTCTTTTTCACAGTATGGACATTTGATTGTTGATGCTAAGTGATTTCCACAAACGCCACAAAAATCATCATTTTCAGCGATTGCTGCTCCACATTTTGGGCATTTTTTCATATTGACTGTTCCATTGAATTGGTTGATTTCAGCAATGTTTCCAAACTTTGCCTTAATGCTCCCACCAGTCCAAACCATAATGATTCCCAAAACAATTCCAATAAGCCCAATCATGATGAGAATAACTCCAAACACAAATTTCATCACTATTTTAAAAACTTCCAAAGAAGCCGCTATATCCATTGCCCCACTAACAATCAGAACAACTCCTCCAGCAAAAAATCCCACTGCCAAAATGAGTATGATAACACTCAAAGCAATTAACTGTCTTTTTCCTTTTTGTATAATATTCATAATATTTCTCCTTTATTTATATACTTGAAATCCACGCAATAAGTGCAATAATCAAAACAACACCAAAAATTGTGAACAAAACTTTTAAAACGCTTACTGGAAGTTTTCCTCCAATCTTTCCACTTTGACCATTCATCACAACGTTATATTTTTTCTTTCTATACTCAAAATTCATTTGATATATTGGAACAACATAATATTGATATTTTTGTTCTAAAAAATCGCACTTTAGGTGAAACTCTTTAACATAGTCATATGTGTAGCCCGACAAAATTTCTTGTTTAACTTTTTGTTCCATTTCTTTTAGTGCTTGATTTAAACAAACAGTGAATGCGTCTTCATAGTGCTCAACAACATAGCCAAGAACAAAACCTTCCGAAAAAGAGTAAGCTCCGCCCAAATCATATGGCAAAATCTTTTTTAGTGATTGCTGAGTTATTTTGCTGCTGTTTTCGATTAAAACATTTCTTTGCCTTGAATTGTGAACACCTTTTATTTGAAAAAACTCATCTTCGTTGTTTTCATTTCTTCTTTTCAAAATTCCATTGTATGTTCCCTTCACGTTTGCGTCAAATGCAAAAGAGGGAATATATGTTCCTTTTATGCTTTCTGGCTTCACATTTTTTTTGCAACTATTTGGAACATAAAATTTTCGCTTTAACTGAAATTTCAGTCTTCTTTCTGCCTCAGTTTCATTGAAAGCAAACGGAATGATGCTGTCTGGAACAATATCTGGAAGCACATCTATATCTGACACATATGATGATGAACAATATGGGCAAATTCCAGAAAATTCTAGTTTATTTAGTATTATTTCAGCCCCACAAGTTTGGCATCGCATCATTTTGCTTTCTTTAATCCACCCTTCTCGCTTTCCTTCCCTAACTTCATTTATGCTGTGTTTTGTGTTTGTTTGTGTTTTTTCAATAATTGCAATTTTTTCACAACTTGGACATTTTAGGTTTTGCGACACTGGATCAAACTTTAGAGTGCTTCCGCACCCAGAACACTTAAAAGAAATGCCCTTAAGTTCTTTCTTATTATCCATTATTTACCTTTTCTCCACATTCTGGGCAGAATTTTGCATTTTTCCTAAGTTCAGTTCCGCATTTTGAGCAAGTGGCGATCATTGACTGGCCACATTCTGGGCAGAACTTGTCACCACTTGAAAGTGCTGCTCCGCATTTTGGACAAGAAAGAAATTGCTTTTCTCCACATTCTGGGCAGAATTTTGCTCCAGCACGCAATTTGGCCCCACACTTTGTGCATGTGTTTTGTTTTTCTCTTGGTTTGTTTTCTGTTGCTAGAGCCCCTGCAAAGGTTTGCCCCATGGAAACTCCTGCTCCAAGACCAACTCCAAGCCCAGCCAAATTGCCACCACTTTCGTTTTGTGCGGCATCTCTTAAAGCTTGAGCTGCTTGATATTGTGTGAATGTTCCCATTTTGTCTTCCATAACACCAAGTTTTGTTCTCTCGTCCATTGCTTTTTCAACTGCTTCTGGAACAGAAATGTTTTCAACAACAATTCCGGTCATCTTTAAACCCAAAGCCTTGAACTCTTTTTGTGTGCATTTTTGAATTTGAGCAGAAAACTCTTTGTAACTTGCTGCCAAATCTAGTGCAGAAATCTTGCTTTCGGCAACTGCATCACTCATTCCTTGAACAATGAGTGATTTTAGTTGAGTGTTCACATCATCAACATAGAAAACTTCATTGCTGCCAAAAACCTCTTCCATAAACTTTCTTGCATCTTCAACTTTGAAACTGTATGTTCCATATGCTCGAATTCTTATGTTTCCAAAATCGGCATCTCTCATAATAACTGGATTTTGCGTTCCCCATCTCTGTCCAACAAATTGTTTTGTGCTAACATAATAAACTTCTGCCTTAATCCTTGAGTTAAAACCTGTTGGCAATGACAAAATTTTTGTCAAGAAAGGAATGTTTTCTGTTGCCAAAGTGTAGGTCCCCGGGCCAAAAACATCGGCAATTTCTCCCTTGTGAATAAATAGTGCCACTTGCCCTGGACGGACAACCAAGCTTGAACTATTCATAATTTCATCGCGATCAGTTAGAGGGAAACGATAAACCAAAGTGTTTTTTGAATCATCTTTCCACTCAATAACTTTCATTAATTGTCTTTTAACTTTTCCAAACAATCCCATTGATTATACCACCTTTTTGTTTATATAGTTTATATTATCATTTTTGAAATGGACATGTCAATAAAAAAACATATCTTGCAACTTTTTATGTTCTTTACTTCATTTTAGTTGTTTTTAAAATATTTATTTGTTATTATATTTTATAATAAGGAGAAAAAAATGTTAGTTAAAGAAGGACACAAAGGTTCATATTTATTGTGGGGAGTTGTTCAAATTGTTTTGTCGGTTGTGCTTATTGCACTAACTGTTCCTTTCATGCTCTCATCTGTTGGAATAGACACATCAGTTTGGCTTGAACTCACAACAAAAATTAGAGATTGGGTTGGAGGAAAATATATTTTTGGAGCAATACACGCAAGTTTTATTGTTTTGTTTGTTGTTATTGTTCTTTCCGTCTTTTTCAGAAGAAGTGGGGCTTCGCTTTTTGTTAAACTTTCAGGAGCCGCCGCAATTTTCACATTTGCGTGCAAAGGACTGGAAAGATTTTGCTTTGATGTTTTTGGAAAAGAAATAGACATTATGCCAATTTTCTCTGGCGGCCTTGTTTATCTCCTTCTTGCAGCCTCTGTTGTTTTGTTGATTCTTGGTTTTGTTTTCCAATTCACCGTTTCAAGAAACAACGAAAACAAAGCAAATGTTTTTCTATTCACAAAAAGCATTGTTTGGATTGTTTTGCTAACTGTTAATTTTGTTGTGCCAAGCATTTTAAACATTTCACCTTGGATTGCTGCAATTTTTGGATATACCACCGCTTTGCCATATTTCCTTTGCTGGTATTTTTTAATTATGGGAATTCTTCAACTTATTTCAAGCCCACAACTCATCAATCCGCAAGACTCAAAATTCAGCACAGGAACTCCACCAGCACCAAAAATGCCAATGGCGTTCTTGCCTGTTCAACCAGTAATGGTTGACCCATTCACTCCAGTTATGCCAACTAACCCTGCTCTTCAAGGAAGAAAACAAGGATTAGAATCCGAACTCGAACAAGAGACAAAAGAAAATGAAGAAAAAAATGAAATCGCTCAAAGCCTTCTTAGTGACAATCAAAACGAGGCAGAAACAAAAGAACCAGAAGAAATAACAACAGAACCAGAAACTGTTGAGCCTATTGAGGGCGACACAATCACACAAGGACTTGCTGAACCTGAAAGTGATGAAGAGTCTTTCATCTCCGCTCCAATTCAAAATGAGGAAGAAGAAAACACTGCATCAGAGCAAGAAACAGAACTTGAGGATATTAAACAAGAAGAACCTACTCAATCTTCACAGGAAGACACACAAATAGAGCCACAAGAGGCAACTGAAGAAAACAGTGAAAACGATTATTCCTCACCAACACAAGAAAGTGGAAATGTGGATAACTTTGAAGAACCCCCTCAAAGCGACTTTGTTGCAGAAAATGACACCGTTGTTCAAGGCCTTACTCCTCCAGAAGGGTTTGATGAAATTCAAACACTAGAGCAAGTTCGTGAGCAAAATGGAATAATGGAAATTCCAACTGAACCAAACAACACTCAAGATGAAACAACAGAGGCTCCAACTGAGCCTATTGAGGCCACAACAGAACCAGCGGAAACCATGGCAGAGCCTGTTGAAGAGCATGTTGAAACAGAAGAAACGCCTGTTGAACCTGAAGAAGTTCATGACGAACCTGAAGAAACACCAGACGAAACACCAATTGCTGAAACTCCTGTTGAGCCTATTGAAACTCCTGTTGAACCAATGGAGGCTCCTGTTCAAAATGTTGAAATGCCAGTTGTTGAACAACCAGTTGAAGAAATTATTGTGCCAGTTGCTGAAACTGTTAAAGAAACACCAAAACAAAAGCCAAAGCCAATGAGAAAAGCAAGAGCAGCAAAGCCAAAACAAGAACCTGTTCCTGTTGTTGAACCTGAGCCAGAGCCTGAGCCTATCGTTGAGCCAGAGCCTATTGTGGAACCTGAACCTATTGCAAAACCAGAACCTAAACCAAAAGCCACAAAACCAAGAACTGCCACAAAGACGAAACCTGCCGCAAAGCCAAAGGCTGAGCCAAAAATTGTGGAAGAAAAAGCAGAAAAGAAAGAAATGTCACAGGCAGAAAAACTCAGTGAAATCGATAAAATAATCAAAGTTATGTCTTCACCTCGTCAGACATCAAGAACAAGAAAAATAAGAAGAGATGTTGAAGATGATAACTAATGAATTCAAATAAGGAGAAATATGGTGGATAATAAAATACTAAATCACTATTTACAAGTTGGAATGTACACAAACTATGGACCATACAAGGAATACTTTAAATCACTGCCTGATGACCTATATGAACTTAGGGATTTGATTAACAATCAACATATTCACAAGATGAGTTTATATCGTAGTTTTAAAGGCGAAAACAACAACAAAAATAATTTAAGATATAAATGGACCAATTACCGTTGTTATGATGATGTTCTTTTAACAGCCCCAGCAATGACCGCTGAACTTTTTAGAAGAAATGGAAAAGATGAATTAACAACAGATATCACAGACCCAAACAAAAAACTTGTTATCACATGTAGATATGTTTCAGTTTGGTTTGCGTCTGTTTTGAAAGCAAAAGGGATTCCTTGCAGATGCAGAAGTGGATTTGCTCCATACCTTTATAATGACAAAATTGTTGATCATTGGATTGTTCAATATTATGACAAAAACTTTAATAAATGGATTAATGTTGATGCTCAGGCCAACCTAAAACATGCCGACTTTAACATAAGGAATTTCGATGATTCTAAATTTGTTTGGGCTGCAGATGCTTGGCTTAAAATGAGAAAAAACCAACTGGAAAACAAAGAACTCTATGTTAATGGAACAAGACATTTTGGCGATATGACATTTGCTTGGAGTTTGATGATGGATTTCCATGCATTATTTCATGATGAAATAAACTATGTCACAACACCAGTGTTTTTATATGATAAATATGATGACCTATACAAAATCAAAAAAAGTTCATTGGAAGAACTTGATAGACTTGCAAAACTTATGCAAAATGTTGATGAAAACTTTGATGAACTCAAAGAAATTTGGGAAAACAACAAAAAGTTAAGAAGCGTTGCAAGCGAATTAAATGCAGTTTTTCTGCATTTGGAACTAGACAAAAAAGATTTTTCATAGCAAAAACAAAAACTCTATCAGTCATGGTAGAGTTTTTTTGTTATCATATAAAAGATTGTTATCATATAAAACAATATGAGCTATTTTGAAAATTATGTTAAAAAACTAAAAGAATTAGAAAAATGTGGAGCCACTGTTTTTTGCATTGGCTATAGCCACTTGGGCAGACCAATTTTTTGTGTTAAAATTGGAAATGGCAACAAAAAAATTTTTATTCAAAGTGCAATTCATGCAAGAGAACACATAACTTGTGATTTAACAATAATGTTACTCAAAGATATGCTTTCATCTCCACCAAATGGCTCTTTGTTTGTTGTTCCCCTATCCAACCCCGATGGCGTATGCCTTGCAAAAAATGGGCTTAAAAGTGTTGATGATTCCAAAAAAGATGTGCTTATGTGCAAAAACATTATGCCCTTTTGCGATTGCCAAAAAAGTAAGCCACAACTGGTTCTCAATTCGATAAAGAAAATACTTTTGATAATGAACAAAAATTCAACCGATTTTTCGTTGTGGAAAGCAAACATTCGTGGCGTTGACTTAAATGTTAATTTTGATGCAAAATGGGGAAAAGGAAAACAAAATGTTTTCACACCAGGAAGCCAAAATTATGTTGGGCGTTTTCCAAACAGCGAAAGTGAAACAAAAGCGCTTTCATCTTTTGTTAGAGTTTTAAGGCCACACATGACAATCAGTTATCACAGCAAAGGTGAAGTGATTTTTTATGACTTCCACCAAAAAGGAAAGCAAAGGAAAAGAGACAAAACGCTAGCAAAAGAAATTGCAAAAATAACAGGCTACGCCATTAAAAACTCTCAAAATAGTGCTGGCGGATTCAAGGATTTTTGCATCGAAAAACTAAAAATTCCATCTCTTACAATTGAGGTTGGAAAAGAAACAT
This sequence comes from Clostridia bacterium, assembly GCA_016290255.1. Taxonomy (GTDB): domain Bacteria; phylum Bacillota; class Clostridia; order Christensenellales; family UBA1242; genus UBA7584. Next base: position 4,258 of record JAEETG010000090.1, on the reverse strand, counting down.
TAAGTCACCCAATATCCAAAAAACATTTGCTGCACATCTATTCACAGAATAAAAAAGTTATAGAAAAATCGCTTGCTCTTTTAGATGAACATAAGCTATAATATATATAGGAGAAAAAATGGAAACAGAAGAACTTGAAAAGTTTATGAACCTTGCCATCTTGGAAGCAGAAAAAGCAAAAGAAATAGACGAAGTGCCTGTTGGCGCCATTGTTGTTAAAGACGGAAAAGTGATTGCAAAAGCTCACAACACAAAAAACCAATCAAAAAATGCTCTTCACCATGCCGAAATGATTGCAATAGAAAAAGCACAAAAAAAGTTAAATGATTGGCACCTTTATGATTGCACTTTGTTTGTGACGTTGGAACCTTGCCCAATGTGCGCTGGAGCGATTGTTAACGCAAGAATTGGCACAGTTGTTTTTGGAGCATTTGACCCAAAAGCAGGCTGTTTTGGCAGTGTTTTTGATTTTAGAAAAAAATTTAACCACACACCAAATCTGATAACCGGAATAAAAGAAAAAGAATGTGCAAGTTTGCTCACAAACTATTTCAAGTTGAAAAGGAGAAAAAATGGAGATTAAAGAACTTGAAACCGACCTATTTGATAGCGTTGAAACCTTAATTCAAAAAATAAGTTTAGAGCCCGTTGACAGTGACACATCAGTTATTATCCTAAAAATACATAACCCAGCGTTTCAAACTGAAGAAAAAAGTTTTAACCTAAATATTTTAGGCAAAAAAATGGTTGATTGGCTAAAACAAGCATTTTCTTCATGCCCAATAAAAGAAATTGAAACAGACATGAAAGCAGACATCATAAGCACCATAAAACCACATCTAACAGACAAAAAATGGACTGCTGTGTTTTATGCAGACACTCCCCTTTTGGAACGCAAAACTTTTTTAAACATTTTGGATTATGTTCAAGTGAAAAACATTGATGCACTAAAACTTGAAAGGGGTTACATCTTTAACACAGAGTTCTTGAAAAACGCAAGCCATGTGTTCTTTTCTGTTGAAGAGCAAAAGTTTGCTCCTGACAACTTTTTAACAGTTTTCAACATGGAGCAACTTGAACTTGCAACCAACATTTTGAAAAACAGAATTCTAACCTCACTTCAACAAAATGGAGTGCAAATTGTTGACAAAGCAACAACCTATGTGGACGGCGATGCAGAAATTGGAAAAAATGTTGTGATTTACCCTAACACCACAATTTTGGGGCCATGCGTTATTGCGGACCATGTTGTTTTGGGACCAAACTGCACGATTAAGAACTCGAAAATAGGAAAACAAAACACACTCACACACTGTTATATTGAAAACAGTGAAATAAAGGAAAAAACGGCAGTAAAGCCTTTTTCAAGCATTATAAATGGAGTTAAAAAATAATATGAAAATGATTTTTGGATTAGGAAATCCCGAGATGCAGTTTAATAACACCCCTCACAACATGGGTTTTTGGGTTGTGGACAAGTTAAATGAGGAACTTGGTGGAAAGTTTGGAAAAAAGAAAATGCAAGGTTTATGTTCTGAAGTTATTGTTGAAAACGAAAAAGTTTTGCTCATAAAACCTCAAACATACATGAATAGCAGCGGCGAATGCATAATAAAATATGTGAAAAAATTCAAGGTTCCACTTGAGAACATTTTGGTCATCTCTGATGATATAGACCTGCCTGCGGGAAGCGTTAGATTTAGAGAAAAAGGCAGTGCAGGAACGCATAATGGGCTGAAATCCGTTGTGTTTTCACTCAAAACAACAGAATTTCCTCGCCTTAGAATTGGGGTTGGGAAGCCTCCAGAACATATGGACCTTGCGGACTTTGTTTTGAGCAAATTAAGCCCAGAAACAAGGGCTTTAATAGACTCCTCATATGATGAAATTAAGCAAAAAATATATGATTTTATTAAAGGCTAAAGTTTACTTTTGCCTTTTTTGTTTATAATTATATTATAAATTTTTAAAGTTTTAATTGATTTATTTTAAAAAATGATATATAATAAGTTAATCTTACTTGCATTGGAGGAATTATTTTTGATGAGTAAAGCACTAAGCAGAATGTTTTTTATGTTAATATTGATGCTATCTTTTGTTTTGGTTTTCAGTGGTTGCAGCCTGTGGACGCTAAACGAACAAAAAGTTGCAAATCAAAAAGCAGCAACAATTGATGACATAACAGTTACATATGATGACGTTTATAAAGCCTATTATAATTATGGAAACTATTATTTTGACAATCAAGGCGAAGCAACATATGACGGAATGAAAACAACAGCCACACAACTTATTAACAGAAAAGTGCTCGTGAAAGCACTGAAAGACAAAGATAGCAAATATTACACCCAACTCACTCAAGCACAAATCAACGAAGTTTGGAACAACCTATACAAAGAAATAAACTCCGCTCTCGTTGACTATCAAAAAGCCATCATGGAAAAAGATGACAAAACAATAACAGAGCTTACAACCGGTGAAGAAGAAGAAACATATGACCAAGACTATGAAAAGCCATATGAAAAGTATGAAAAGAAATATAAATATGAGCTTAACACACAAACAGGACAATTTGAGTTAACAAAAGTTCAACCTGAAGAAGAAATTGCAACAACATCAACCGATGTTTTCCAATTCACAGCAGAAGAACTTGCGGGAAAAACAATTGAAGAAAAACTTGCATCAATGACTTTGGATGAAATTGCCACAAGAGCAACAAACAACTTTAAAAACATTTTCTGGACACACAAAAACGACCTAGACAAAAATGCCAAAGGTGAACTTTATTGTGAACTTGCTTTCAACAAACTCATAAGTGTTTTGAAAAGCAATGAAAAAGACAAATCTTTGAATATGGAAGCAAAATATGTTTTCTATAGATATTTTGACAAAACATTTGAAGACCTTTATGACTCTGCCCTAATCACAGCTTTCCAAGAAAACTATGAAAAAACTCAAGTTTTCACAGAAGAAAATGTTTTAAGTGCTTTCAATAAACTTGCAGAAGGCCAAATTGAAACATATTCAAATGACTACAACAACTATTCCGCTTTTGTTTCAGCAATGAAATCAAGAAGCGAACCAATGCTTTATTTCAACAAAATTAATGAATGGTTCCAAGTTTCACACGTTCTACTAAAATATAGTGAAGATGATGTGACAGCACTTAAAAAACTTCAAGAAGACTTCAAGAACGGAAAAATCACAGAAGAATCTATTTATGAACAAAAAGTTAAAGACTACAAAAATAGCATAAAATTCACAGATAGGAAAGACGGAAATAAATACACTGCAAAACAAGTTCTTGAAATGATTCAAGATGCAATGGGAATTTCTGTTGATGGAACTGGACAAGTTAGTTACAACACAAGCATCACAGCAGAAGAAAGAGTTCAAATCTTTAATGACTTTATTTACAGATTCAACATGGACAACGGTGCAAACAACGCTCTTCTTGCCTACAGCATTCCAACCGACACCAAAAACGATGGAATGGTAACACCTTTTGCAAACGCATCAAGAGCACTTCACGATGCTGGAGTTGTTGGTTCAATTTCAGACCTTATTGAAATTGATGAAATTTTGGGTTACGATGACAACGACGGAAACAATCAAAAGCCATCATATAGTGGAATGCACATTGTTATTTATCTTGGTGAATATGAAACATTGAGCACAACAGGATCAGCAAGCGTTCAAGATTTGAATAACTACATTCTAAACCCACTCAACAACAATGAAACAAACAGTGAAACAATGCTTGATTATGTTATTGAAAAAATGACAAGTGATAACTTTAACTCATATCAATCTTCAGTTTTGCAATCACTTAAAGATGGCAAAGAAATTAAATATTATGATGGCGTTATCAAAGATTTGGTTAAAGCATTCAAATAATAAAAAGAGATGAGTTATCTCTTTTTTTTGTTTTTGCTATACATTTTTTTGAAAAACAATTATAATATTTTGTGGGAGAAAAAAATGAAAAATATTGATGAAAGGCTTAAGGCACTAAAAAACTCTGTTTTTCGAAACAGATTTCACCTAAGTTCAAAAGATATAATTTATATTCAAGAAAAAGGAATTGAAACCATTGAAAGGCACGCAAGAGAAATGCTTGAAAAAAGGCTCAAACCAAAAGTTATTCCAAACGACGGAAAACAAACGCCAATGAAAGGTCACCCTGTTTTTGTGGCACAACACGCAACAGCCACATGCTGCAGAGATTGCCTAAAAAAATGGCATAAAATTGAAAAAG
>JAEETG010000089.1 GCA_016290255.1 Clostridia bacterium | reverse complement strand
TATGAAAAAATAGAAAAACAGTATTTTAAGGATAAATTTTTTCGCATATAAACTTTTTTATCTCTTTTTCGCGCCACAAAAATTTCTTGGTGCACAATAAGAATTTTATCTTGGCGCAAAAATTTGTGCGAAACATTTGACATTTCCGCGATGTTCCGCTATAATATAACCAAGCAGAATAAGGAGAATACTATGGGAAAAATTATATCATTCATCAACCAAAAAGGTGGGGTTGGAAAAACAACAACTTGTGTTAACCTTTCAACATTTTTGGCTGCTTACGGCAAAAAGGTTTTAATTATCGACTTAGACCCACAGGGAAACGCGACAACCGGAGTTGGAATTGACAAAACTCAAGACATAAACACTTTTTATGACATTATTTTGGATGAGTGCACAATTAAAGATGCAATTATTGAAACAAAGATTAAAAATTTGTCAATTTTACCAAGTAATGTTGACTTGGCAGGAAGTGAGGTCACACTTGTTCAAAGGGAAAACAGAGAAAAGGTTTTGAAAAATGTTATTAGCACTGTTAAAGATGATTATGACTATATTTCAATAGACTGTCCGCCATCTTTGGGGCTTTTAACAGTTAATGCGCTCACTGCAACAGACACAATTGTTATTCCAATTCAATGTGAATTCTATGCGCTAGAAGGTTTAAGCCAACTTATGAACACAGTTAAACTTGTTAAGGAATATTTGAACAGTTCCATCGAAATTGAAGGTGTTGTTTTAACAATGAAAGACAACCGCTCAAATCTTGTGAACCAGGTTGCAAAAGAAATCAAATCTTTCTTTGGAAGAAAAGTTTATGAAACAGTTATTCCAAGAAATGTTAGGCTTGCTGAAGCTCCAAGCCACGGCGTTCCAATTGTTTTATATGATTATAGAAGCACAGGATCTCAAGCTTATCAAAACCTTTGCATTGAGTTTTTAAAGAGAAATAAAGACCACGGGAAACTACTTAGTATAAAGGAATTAATGAAGGAGGAAAAAGATGTCTAAATATGGATTAGGAAGAGGGCTAAGCTCACTTTTCACAACCTATGAACCAGCAGAAAAAGAAGAGAAAAAAGCCCCAAAGAAATTAGAAAAAGAACCTAAGCAAACAGCTGCGCCTAAAACAAAAGATGAAACTGATGATGAAATATTAGAGCGCGCAATGAATTTAATAAAAGAAAATTCAACATATAATGAAGTTGCTGAACCAATCGCAGCAAAGCCATCACCAGAACTATTGGACCCACTTAAAGAACGTGATGACGTTGTTGAAAGAGATGGTTACCTGAAAGAAAGATCTAGTTTGCAAAACAAATTGGACAAACTTGAACAAGATTTAAACAAGAATTTAGATGAATATAAAGACAGAATTGTTGAAATAAGCCTCAGCAAAATCGAGCCAAACCCAAATCAACCAAGAAAGAATTTTGATAGGGAAGCACTGGAAGAACTTAGCCAATCAATTAAACAACACGGTGTTATTCAACCAATCATTGTGGTGCCAAAAGGCGATAAATTCACAATTGTTGCCGGTGAAAGACGTTATAAAGCCAGCCTTATGGCAGGACTTAAAACAATTCCTGTTGTAATTAAAGGATATTCAGCAAAAGAAGTTAAGGAAATTGCACTCATTGAAAACCTTCAAAGAGAGGATTTGAACCCAGTTGAAACAGGTTTTGCTCTCCGTCAACTTATTGAAAACTATCACTTATCACAAGAAGAAGTGGCTGAAAAGTTGGGAAAATCTAGAAGTGTTATCACAAACTATCTCCGTATTTTAAGATTGGAGCCTGAAGTTCTTTCCATGGTTGAGCGTGGAAAACTATCATTTGCTCACGCTAAAGCAATCGTTTCAATTCAAGATAGAAGCCTTCAAATTAAACTTGCCAAAAAAGCAAGTGATGACAAATTAAGTTCTCGTGAAGTTGAAAGCATGGTTGCAGCCATCTTGAATCCAGAAAAAGTTAAAAAACAAAAACAAGAAGTTGGATTGGAACTTAGAAATCTTGTTAACTCTATGCAATATGTTTTTGGAACAAAGGTTAGTGTTTTAGGGTCTGACCGTAGAGGAAGAATTTATATTGATTATTACAACCAAGATGACCTCGACAGAATTGCTGGACTTATTATGAAAATGAGATAAAACACCACGCGCAAATATGTTTCGCAAAAAATAACCCTATGTTTCGCAAAATAAATATAATAAAAAAGAAGTTAAAAATAACTTCTTTTTTTATTTTAAGCCAAAACTTTGATTGTTTTTTGTTTGCTCTTTTTTATTTTCTTTATATTTTGAAACCTTGTTAAAACCTTCATATTTAAGCTTCCCCAAGAACATATTTTTTATTTCTTTTTGGCTTCTACCATTTTTATTGTTAACCATTTCTTTAAAAGCTTTTTTATATTTTATTAAACTTACAATATTTTTTGCCTGTGTGAACACTTTATTATAACAGGCTTTTCCACATTTTGTTAATACTTTTGTTTCATACAAATAGCCATCTTGTCCCAAATGGCACCCACTTTTTGACAAAGCATTATCAGCAATAAATTGAAAAGAATCCATTTTTCTAGAAAACAAATATAGATATAAAAAATGCTCTTCAACCAATATTTTTCTATCTTCACCTTCCAACAAATAAAATGTTTTCATAACAGCCCTCCAAAAATATTTCTATAAAATAATAACCGCGTTTATGTTTTTTGTCAATATGATATATAAAAAAAAGAAGTTAAAAATAACTTCTTTTTTGTTTTATTTTATAAAGATTTTCACAAAACGTCTTGGCTCTTTTCCAAAGCTTTCACTAATAACTCTGCCATCATTCATAATTATTTCGTGAACAATAAATCTTTCATAAGCATTCATATAATCAAGG
>JAEETG010000006.1 GCA_016290255.1 Clostridia bacterium | reverse complement strand
GCTCCAACACCAACAAACATTTCAACAAAGTCACTTCCTGTGATGTTGAAGAAAGGAACTCCTGCTTCTCCGGCAATTGCCTTTCCAAGAAGAGTCTTACCTGTTCCTGGAGGACCAACCATCAAAACACCTTTTGGTATTCTTGCTCCAAGATCAGTGAACTTTTTAGGGTTCTTCAAGAACTCAACAAGTTCGCTCATTTCTTTCTTTTCTTCTTCACAACCAGCAACATCACTGAATCTAACCTTTAGGTTTTGTTCCATTCTTGCTTTGTTCTTTCCAAAATCCATGTTTTGTCCGCTCATTTTTTTGAAAGACTTAAAGATTAGGAAGAAGAACAAAACTAACAGTAAGATGTAAATAAATGGCCAAATCTTTGAAAGCCAACTTTCTTTCACTGGCTCTTCGTTATACCAAATTGGTGCAGCAGAGTGTGCAGCATTATATTCTTTGATGTCCTTAATTAATGTGTCTATTTCTGCCCCTGCAATGATTGAAAAGTGAAAGTCATTTTTTGAACCATTTGATTTTTTAAAATCATCTAGAGAAACTTTGTTTTTCTCGTATCCTTCAATATAGACTCCCCTGACAGTTGTTCCATATATATAAACACCAGCAACTTGCTCATTTGCCATTGCATCATGAAATTCACTGCTTGATATCTGTTTGTTATCGCCTTTTGGAATTAACATAAACACAATAAGCATAACCATTATTCCCAACAAAAGAACACTCCAAAATGGGAATGGTCTTTTTTGGCCTAAATTATTATTTTGCTCCACAAAAGCCTCCATGTATAAAATTTACAATATATTATACCATTATATTATGCAAAAAGCAAATACTTTTAAAACTTTTAAACTTTCAAAACTCTTTCTTAAAAAAGAAAAAAGACAAAAAATCCTGTTTTTCATCTTTTTTATATAGTTTTCCACTTATTCACAATTATAGCAAAATGCAGATGATTCCGCCTTTACCCTCGTTAACAATTCTAGTGAGTGTTTTTCTCATTTTCTTTTGTGCTTCAACTGGCATTTTGTTCACTTTTCCGCTTAAGCCATCGGTCATCAGTTCTTCAACAGATTTGCCAAACACATTTGTTTGCCATATTCCATTTGGATTGTCTTTGCCTTGTTTTTCAAGATATTCCACCAAATCTTTGGATTGCTCCATTGAACCAACCATTGGGCTGATTTCTGTTTCAAGGTCAACCCTCATTATGTGGAGGCTTGGAGCTGTTGCTCTCAATTTCACACCATAGCGGTTGCCACCTTGTTTCACAATTTCTGGCTCATCTAAAACTAAATCTTTGGCAGTTGGCAAAACAACCCCATAACCCGTTTCATTCACTTGAATTAAAGCGTCTTTTAATTTGTCATATTCTTTTTTTGCTTCACTTAAACCTTTCATTTTGGCAACAAGCGAAAAGTCGTCTTCTATTTCCATTCCACATTGTGAACTTAGAACCTCATAGAAAAGCCCCTCTTTTGGAACAACATCAAATTTTAGTTTTCCTGTGCCCAAATCAAGTTCTTTCAAAGTTGTTGGCATAAACTTTTCACTTTGAGAAAACAAAACATCATCTTTTTTTATTTCCCCAACTTTCTCAACATTTTTGCAAACGCCTTTAAACTGAGACACAACTTCCTGAATGAGTTCATGTTCAAAAGGAAGAGCAGTGAGCCAGTTTGGCAACCCAATTTCAACTTGGCTGAGAGGAAATTCACAAAGCATTTTTTCAAAAATGTTTGAAACGTCATCTTCTCCCATTTCTTGAGCATTTAAGGCAACAACACCGACGCCGTATTTATTTTCCAAAGCTTTTTTTAATTCTTGCGCTTTTTGCCCATTTGGCTCTTTTGAGTTAATTGCAATCACAAAAGGCTTTTTTAACTCTTTTAACTCGCCAATCATCCTTTCTTCAACGGGTTCAAAACTCTCTCTTTTAATTTCCCCAAAACTTGAATCGGTTGTGAGCATAACTGCAATGCTGGAGTGGTCATTAATCACTTTTTGAGTTCCAAGTTCTGCAGCTTTCACAAGAGGCAAAGCCTCTTTACTCCACGGCGTTTTCACCATTCTTGGCTTTCCGTCTTGATTTTCTCCAGTGGCGCCCTCAACAAAATAGCCCACACAGTCGATGAGTTTCACATTCATGTTTATTCCATTGTTAAGTTTTATGTTAACGCTTTCTGCTGGAACAAACTTTGGTTGTGTTGTCATGATTTGAACCCCATCTGCACTTTGTGGAAGTTCATCGATTGCAACAGTTTTTGTGTTTTTGTTTTCTATGTTTGGAATCACAAATTCTTCCATAAATCTTGTGATAAATGTTGATTTTCCAACTCTAACTGGCCCAACAACGCCAATGTATATGTCACCATTTGTTCTGGTTTTTATGTCTTCATAAATTGTTCTCGTTTCCATACTTACTCCTTTTTTGTTCTACCATAAAAGTTTATGAAACATTTTTTCAACATATGACATAAAAAACAAACACAAAATTTGCAAAACAAAAAAAGGCTTGAATTTTTCAAGTCTTTTTTCTGTTTTTAGTTTTCTTGAATATCTTTTTGCTTGCCTTCTTTCACTGCAAAAATGAAGTAAATAAACATTGCAACAGTAACAACATATGTGAGAATAATAACCAAAAGGCTTACCCAACCCATTGCAAAGTTTGAAAACATTTCAGATGCTCCTGCAATTAGGCCAAATGAATTTACAACAAGCAAAATGATTGCGATAAAAATGTTTAACCATTTGCAAAGCATCAAGCTGATGTCTGAGTTTTCAAACATAAAGTAGATAACCATTTCAATTATGTTGATTGCAAAGCAAATCACCAAAACTGCCCAAACCCAAGTTGTTTTTTCTGGAGAAGCAATTGTTCCAACTGCCAAAAGTAAACTCAAAACAAGCATAACAATTGAAGATGAACCAAGTGCAACATGAAAACCTTTACTTTTTGTGACTTCCATCATATTATTTCCTTTTTTATTTATTTCTTAATTTTCTCAAAAATGGTGGGATTTCTGAATCAACAGGAACTCTTGAATTGCTTCTTTGTTCTTTTGGTTCTTCTGTTTGTCTAGAAAACATTGTTTTTTCTCCCTCATTTTTAAAGCGATTTGTCAAAAAGTCTGAATATTGTTCGTTGTATTTCAAATCTTCAACAGCTGGTGCTGGTTTCTTTTCTTCTTCTTGTGGTTCCAAAAGTGTTGGTGTTTCGTTGCCCTTGAAACCTGTTGCAATAACAGTGATTTCAACAGCATCTTCCAAACTTTCATCAACGCTTGTTCCGAAAATAATGTTACAATCTGGGTCAACAATTTCTCTCATAAGGTCTGCAGCTTCGTGAACTTGGTCGATTGGAAGTTGCACTCCACCCTTAACATTGAATATAATTCCTGTTGCTCCTTCGATTGTTGTTTCAAGAAGTGGGCTTGAAACTGCTTGTGAAAGCGCATCAAATATTTTTCTGTCACCTTTTGCTCTTCCAATACCCATGTGAGCAAGGCCTCTGTTTTTCATGATTGTGTTAATGTCGGCAAAGTCTAGGTTGATAAGGGAATTGTCAACAATAATGTTTGAAATTCCTTGAACACCTTGTCTTAAAACATCATCAGCATATCTAAATGTGTCAACAATTGAAGTTCCCTTTGGAACAAGTTTAAAGAGTTTTTCGTTTGGAATGATAACCAAAGAGTCAACAACTTTTCTGAGTGCCTCAACACCCTTTTCAGCGTTTTCCATTCTCTTTCTTCCTTCAAAGTTGAAAGGCTTTGTGACAACGGCAATTGTTAGAATATCTTTTTCTTTTGCAAGGCTTGCAATAAGTGGAGCCGCTCCTGTTCCTGTTCCACCACCCATACCAGCAGTAACAAAAACAAGGTCAGCATCGTTTAGTGTTTGCCTTAGTTCGTCTAAGTTTTCCTCCGCAGCTTTCAATCCAACTTCTGGGTCTGCTCCAGCTCCCCAACCTTTTGTTAGTTTGCTTCCAATTTGAATCCTATAGTCTGCTTTGCTAACTTGCAATGCTTGTTTATCTGTGTTAACAGCAATAAATTCAACTCCGCCAACTCCTGCACTAACCATTCTGTTAACGGCGTTGTTTCCACCACCACCAACTCCAACAACTTTTATTTTTACAACAGGTTTAACCTGGTTTTCTGATGCGAAATCATTGTAATCCATATTTCCCTCCATAATGTTTATTTCCTTTTAAATAGTTTTATAAAAAATAATGCAATCGACTGCTTGTTTTTCTTTAGTGCCATATCAAGTAAGCTAACCGTTGAAGATAGGTGCGGCTTATCCAGCCCGCTAACAGGTGGCACAAGTTCGCAAACTTCTTTTCCAAGTTCTTCCGACAAAAGGCCTATTGCCCCATCAATGTAATCAATTCCGCCACCTGTGATGAAGATTTTTGCTTGTTCTGGAAGTTCGATGTCACTTAGTTCAAAACACTTTTTAATTGTTTTTCCAATTTGTTTAACCCTATATCTAACAATCTCACAAACATCGGAAACAGATATCTCTCTTGTGTTGCCATCTTCCTGGGTCACTTCAAACACTTCATCTTCATCTTGTTCAACAAGCGAAATGCCTCGTTTGATTTCCTCTGCTTGTTCTGGGCTGACATTAAACGCCTGGCAAATGTCACTGATCATGTGCCCTGAGCCAAGGCTGAAGGATTTCAAATCCAAAAGTCCATCACCCATAATTGTTGAAACGCTGGTTGACAAAAAGCCACAATCAACAAGCACAGCACAAGCATCTCTTTCCTCAGGGTCAACCAAAAACAAACTTTCACTTAGTTGTTCACTGAAATATTCAACGTGCTCAATGCTGAGTGGGCTTAGTGCAGCCTGAACTGCTTCCAAAAATTTATTGTCACACAAAGTGTAACTAATGAGCCCTGAAAACTTTTCTGTTGTCTTTCCTTTTGCTTTAATGATTCTTTCGCCGTCATCAAGCGTGAAATATATTGGGGAACGAGACACCACACTAAAATTTTCATTTCCAAAATCTTGATAAGTGTTGTAAAGATCCACAATGTCTTCATCTGTTATTTTGTGTGGTGTGTAGAAATCCATTTCAGCGGTTTTGCAAACAACTTCGCTAAACTCCGCAGGAACACCAACATAGAGATGAGTGATTCTTGCCTGAGCGTTGTTTTCCGCCATGGCAATAACTGATGCAACATCTTCCTTAAGCGATTCTGGTTCCAAGAACTCTCCGTCCATAAAACCAGCATACGAAACCTCTCCATATCCCTTGAGATTTAAGGCGTCGTTAAGGCTTAAACTTCCCATCATAACAGAAATATGACTGCTTCCAAAATCTAAAACTGCTATGTTCTTCCTCGCCATCATTTGCTCCTTATTTTTGCATTTTTATACAATTAATAAATTAACTATATTATATATATTAGTTGATTTATAGAAATAAGTCAAACAAAAAAAGGTGTATTTTTTATAAAAATACAAAAAAATTGGGTATTTTCACACCCAATTTGCATATTTATTCATCGGCCCTATAACTTCCAACAACTTTTCCATCACTTTGAGAAATGGTGATTGTGCCCAAATGTTTTTGCTCATCTGTTAGCGAATCCATTATGATTGTTATCATCTTGAGCTTTTCCTGTTGTTTAAAACTTGGGGAATACACAACAACTTTTACTCCCAAAAATGTTTGCATCTCAATTTTATCTTCCAAAACACTGATGCTTTTGTAGGTGGCAAGAAGCGTACTTAACGCATTGGCGCTTTCCTCTTTTGAAAAGTTTTGATAGTTTGCTTCTTCCAAAGTTTTTAGGGGTTTGAACTTGTCTGAAACATTTAAAAACTCTCCCTCACTTGCCCCTTCTCCATCAAACGAAATTTTTATTGCGTTGGAATTATCACTAGTGTATTCGCCATTAACTATTCGCAAAACCTTGAAATCACAATCTGTTATATAGCACTTGTCATCTTTTTGAAAAGCCAACACTTCATCTCTTTCAGCAGCATGAATTATCACTTTGTTTGGGAATTTTGTTTCAATGTTTATGACTTTTATATAGGGATTTGCTTTCTCCAAATTTTGTGTTGCCTTTTTCTTCTCTAGCAAAAACACATTTGTTCCAAGTTTGATGTTTGCACTTTGCACAATTTCTGTTTCACTAACAGAAACTAAACCATTTTGAGGAGGTGTTTGAAAAGAAACTTTCACTTCGCTCACAGCAAAAAGAGTGGAAGACAAAACAACCAGCAACACAATTATTGCCAGCAAGCTTATAAAGGTTGTGATTATTTTATTTTTTTTTGTCATAAATTTTCACTCTCTCTTGTTATTTTTGCTCCAAGAGCCGAAAGCACTTTTTCAAATGAGGAATATCCTCTGTCGATGTGATGAACGCCGTGAACCGTTGTGTGCCCTTTCGCACAAAGACCAGCAAGAACCAATGCGGCTCCGCCTCTTAGATCGCTTGCGAAAACCTCCGCTCCCATCAGTTCTTTCACACCACACACAAAAGCTGTTTGTCCGCAAAGTTTTATGTCTGCCCCCATTTTGATTAACTCTTGAGCAAACCTAAACCTTGTTTCAAACAAATTTTCGCGAACAACACAAACGCCTTTTGAAATTGTTTGCATGGCTAAAATTTGTGATTGAAGGTCGGTTGGAAATCCCGGATAAGGCAAAGTTTCAACCATTTCAACAGATTTTGGCTTCCCTTTGCTTTCAATTGTTATTTTATCACTACTCACAACAATTTTGCAACCAGATTTTTGCAATTTGTCTGTCAAACTCAAAAAATGCTCCGGCACCACATTTTCAAGAGTTACTTTTCCACCACACATAGCACAAGCAATCAAAAGCGTTCCTGCAACAATCCTGTCTGGAATTGGCTTATATGTTGTTCCTGAAAGTTTTTGAACGCCAGTTATTGTTATTTCATCACTTCCCGCGCCACAAACACTTGCCCCCATACTGTTCAAAAAGTTTTGCAAATCAACAATTTCTGGTTCTTTTGCTGGATTATATATTTTTGTTACACCCGGAAGAAATATCGACGCCATCATCAAATTTTCTGTTGCACCAACGCTTGGATAATCCAAAATAACTGTTCCCGATTTCATCTTGCTTCCGTCACAGCAAATATTGCCGTGGCTTTCAATAACTTTCGCTCCAAGTTCTTTTAATCCTTTTAGATGCAAATCAATTGGTCTTAGCCCAATGTTGCAACCACCAGGATAAGAAACCCTTGCTTTTTTAAACCTCGCCAGAAGTGGGCCAAGCATAAAAACGCTGGAACGAAGATTTTTGGAAAGATTATTTGATATTGTGCTGTTTTTTATGTTTTTCCCAAAAATATGTAAATCGACTCCATCAATCTTTGTTTCCGCACCCAAAAATTCCAAAATTTTTCTCATGTTTTGTATATCCAAAATGTTTGGCATATTTTTGAGCACAACCTCATCTTCTGTCATCACACTTGCAGCCATAATTGGAAGATAAGCATTTTTTGCACAATCCACTTTGATATTTCCAAAAAGTTTTTCTCCACCATATATTAAAAATTTTTCCATAAACATTTAACCCTC
>JAEETG010000005.1 GCA_016290255.1 Clostridia bacterium | reverse complement strand
TTGCCAAACTGTTTGTAAATTAGGAAGATCTAAATTGTTGCCTTTAAAAACAGGCATCATAAAATAATTCGAATCAAGTAATACGACATCAGGACTATCTTTTTCAACTGTTTGTTTATATTTCATGAAAGTCAAATCATCAAATATTAACCCGCGTAAACGAATTGTTCCTTTTAAAGTTTCGCTTTCAACCTTAATAACAGGGCTTTCTTGAATTTTGGTATCCGTTTGATCCAACAATATTGTATCATTGAAAGAAGATTCTTGTTTTTGTGTTGTTTGTTTTGGCTCTATTTTGTTGCGTGGAAAAAAGTAATCCAACGTCAAGAAAACCAAGATAGTGCAGAGCACTGCTAATAAGATATTTTTATTTTCACTTTTCATTTTATTTTCCTATATTTTTGAACAGGGACAGGGTCGTAACCGCTTTCTCCCCATGGATGACATTTCAAGAGTCGCTTTGATATTAACACAATCGCTGTGAAGAAGCTACATTTTTGTAACGCTTCTTTTGCATAAGCAGAGCAGGTTGGTGTAAAACGACAGCATGGGCATTTAAAAGGCGAAATGCAGAATCGATAAATATCTATAAAAAAGCAACAGATAAGATTTAAAATTTTCATTTGATTTTCCTTAACGCATATTTAAAATCGCCTTGCAGCAATTCGAATTTTCTGTCGAATGTTGAAGTCCTGCCAATAATGACATAATCACATTGCTTTTCACCAAATGCAGGCAAAATTTGCCTTGCTAAAGCGCGTAAACGTCGGCGAATCCGACTGCGTTTAACAGCATTTCCAACTTTTTTTGTTGTAACAAAACCAACGCGAATCAAATCAGAAAAAGGATTGTCATCAGGGCGCTTCAGAACTTGTAAAACAAGCCCCGAAGTTATAAATTTACGCCCGTTTTGAGCAATCTCGACAAACTCTCTATGTTTTTTTAAGACTTGCAAAGCTAATCCCATAATGGCTTGTCCGCCTTAGAGAAAAACTTATGCGCTTAAAACTTTACGTCCCTTGCGGCGGCGAGCATTCAAAACTCTGCGACCACCAACAGTAGCCATGCGGCTTCTGAAACCATGACGGCGGGAACGAACCAGCTGAGAAGGTTGAAATGTACGTTTCATGGTAAAATCTCCGTTTTATAATTGAACTTTTCAAGAGTTTGCATTCTAGCTGATTTTTTTTCGTTTGTCAACAGCTTTTTGAAAAAATAATTTTTATTATATAAAGGGCAGGGAAAAAGACATCAATTAAAAAAAACTCCCTCATTTGTGCGGTGGAGAAATGAATGTTTTGAAATTTATTTTTTTGTTATCTGGAAGCAACTGTTTGATGAACTTTTTGTTGTGCGGCTTCCATGGCAATAATTTGATCTGCTCTGTGTTTAACAATATCTTCAATCAAAGTTCCAGAATACTGTTCTTTCAAATGTTCGAAATCTTTTGTTTGTAACGGACCTTTTTCACCTTCTTGTAGTTCAATTGAAATGTTTGCTAAAGTATTATCTAACCCAACCATTAGGAAGAGTTCCAATTTTGTCGGTTACTTTGATTTGTTGCATCATTAATGAAGTTATAAATACTTTTCTTGCGGTTTTTACATAATTTAAAATGTATTTAAAAAAGTAATTCGATTTGCAGCGTCTGGTGCTTTTTCTTTTAGTTTTGTGCCAACTTCACCCAAAGTATTTATTGCTTCATTTTGTATTCTTACTAAAAATCCTTGTTCCAGACAGTAGTATCTGGTTTTATCTTGTATATTTTTCTCATCAGAAAGCGTAGAATCTTTATTAATATGTTCGAAGCCTGTTAATGTTTCTTTTTTCTTTTCGTTTTTATAATAAAAGTGTGTATAAGTATGGTTTACAATCACATTATTCAAGTGTTCCAAACGTTGCATTCTTGTTGCAAAAGGTTTATCCAAAAAGTTATTTTGAATGTACTATCTTCATTTTTATAGTTTGTTTTTGGTTGGTATTTATCCAAAACGTTAATATGAGAAATTATTCTTGCTGCGGCTTGTGCCTCCATTAATGCATCTTTTTCCGCTTTTGATACAACATCTAAACCGACAAGGAACATATTGGAAGTTGGGACACCTTTTGGAACTGCTTGTTGTTCATCAATATATTTTTTCTTTGCATTGACACGATTAATAGGAGGAATTTTTTCGACTTCGTCCTTTATCCATTGTTTTTTGGTTTCAACGTTTTCTTTTTCCATGATTTTATCTGACAACATCTTTGCCGTTTTTTCAGTCGACTTGGTTTCATATATTGTCATCATGTCAGAGAAAATTTTCCGTATTCCTTCAGACATTGGATAAAAAGAACTAATTAAAGAAATTGTTGGCTTTTGTAAGTTATCAAATGTTTGTTGTTCGTTTTGGGGCAATGGAATCATTTGTTTTCTCCATAAGCTAATTTGATATTTTTCGTCAATTTGTTAAGAATATCAAAAAATAAGCAATTTGCCAAGTGAGGAGATGAATTGTGCTTAGGACTGAAATATTTGGGTTATTTTAGAAAATGAAAAAATAATTGCACTCTATTATAAATCGTGTACAGTTAATTTTATAATTTACATTTTTCAAATCAAAAGGTATACTTGTTTTGTAAATGGCGTTGTCGCTGAAAAGAAAGGAAAATAAAAATGAGACAAAACGGCCGTTCAATATTGGAAATGATAGGAGTTCTTGCGATAATCGGTACGTTGAGTATCGGCAGTTTATGGGGATTGAATAGAGCTTACACCAAAAACAATGCAAATAATTTAATAGAAGATGCACGTTTTGCAGTTTTTGTTGTTGTTGAGGGATTGTTTGATTCTTTACCTGATTACGAAGACGGGATGCCACTTCGTGATACAATTGATCAAAAAACACCTTATGTTTTAAAAGCATATCCAGAAAGCGAAACAACGTTTGAAATTTTGGCACAAAATGTACCATATAACGTATGTGAAGAAATAAAAAGGAGAGAGTGTGATTGGGTTGAAGAAATTTTGGCAAACGGTAAAGTTGATACATGTTATGGAAATAAAGAAAACGAAGTCAGTTTTTTCTTTAATACACAATTGAACAGTAAAAAAACACAAGAGAGAAGTTGTGAGACGAATGGAGATTGTGAAGGAGAGGCTTCTTATTGTTGTGCAGGAGTATGCCAAACAAGTGCCAATTGTGAATGTCCAGAAATCGGTTGGCGGGAAGTGACAGATTATGCTGCTGATGGAAGTGAAGCTGTTCGTGGAAAAATATGTTGTAAGATAGGTTTTAATACGGCTGTTGAAGGTCAATGTTGCGATTCAACAAAACCGTATTGTAAACAAGTTGCATATTTGGAAAAAACTTCACCTGGTAATTTTATTGATACCGGTTATGTTCCAAAACCGAATACAAAAATTGTCGGACGAATGATGAGCCCTTCAACAACCAATAGTACAATATATTACGGGGGCGGAGGTAATGCACACAGTAATGAATTGT
>JAEETG010000088.1 GCA_016290255.1 Clostridia bacterium | reverse complement strand
TGATGCCACTTCCGCTCACTGCTTGATATGTTGAAAACACAACTTCTTTTAGCTTGAATTCGTTATCCAAGGCTTTTAGTGGTGCCATGCACTGAATTGTTGAGCAGTTTGGGTTTGCAATAATGTTGTGGTGCGAAAAAATATCATTTTTGTTCACTTGAGGAACAACAAGTGGAACCGATTTTTTCATTCTAAAATAACTTGAATTGTCAATCACAACTGTGTTTTCTTTTGCAAAAATTGGTGCATATATTTTTGATATTTCACCACCAGCCGAAAACAATGCGTAATCAATTTTTTTGCTTAAAATATTTTTTTCACAAAGCGTTTCAACAACATAGTTTTTTCCTCGAAATAAAACATTTTTCCCTTCACTTTTTTGAGAGGCGAAAAGATATAAATTTTCAATTTCAATATAACTTTTTTCTTCCAACACTTTCAAAAAAGTTGAACCAACAAGCCCGGTTGCTCCAACGATTGCAAGATTAATTTTTTTATAGTTCATAAAGCTCCACCAATGACTTTATTGTTTTGTGTTTTTCGCTGGTTGGAATTAAAAAAGAAATTGTTGTTTCTGTTAGATAAAGGTTGTCAAAATGTAGGCTATTTTCACTCATCATTTCATATAGTTTTTCAACGATTTCAGAGTGTGTCATAAAGCCATATCCAACAAGAGTTATTCGTGTTAGATTGGAACTCGTTTTTGGTGGTTGTTTTTGAACTTTTTTCAATGCTTTTTCAATGCTTTTTTGATGTTCTTTTTTACAAACAAATGAAATGCTTTGGTTATTTATTGCAAGCATTTCCAAATTTTGGTTTTGTTGTTTTAATGTTTTAATCACTTGTGAGATGAGATTTGCTTGAAGTGAAATATGAAAAACATTTTCTCTAATTGAAATGCTGTTCACTCTAACTTCTTCTAAAAAATTTTTATTCATAACATAAGTTCCTTTGCAGTGGTCATTTTCTAAGGTTTTTCCAAGATATATTTGTGTTCCAAATTTTTTGGCAATTTCAATGGCTCGCTCGTCCAAAACTTTGGCTCCAGAACTTGCCATTTCAAGTGCTAAATCATAACTTATTTGTTTTAGTTTTTTTGCATCTTTGTGAAGGCTTGGATTAACTGAATAAATCGCTTCAACATCGGTGAAAATTTCGCACCTTGCGTTCATGGCTGATGCAAGAGCCACCGCGGTTGTGTCTGAACCTCCACGCCCAAGGGTTGTGATGTTTTTGCCTCGGCAAACTCCTTGAAAACCAGTAATGACAATGGCATCAAACTTTTCAAATAGTTTTGTGAGGTGTTTTGTGTCAATCTTTTTGATGAGTGCCTTGCCAAAATTGCTTGTGGTGTGAATTTTTGCTTGCATTGCGTTCAGCGAAATGGCTTTAACTCCAATATCGCAAAGAGCCATTGCCATAAGGCTTGCGCTTTGCTGTTCTCCAGTTGAAATGAGTGCGTCAACTTCACGCTTGTTTGGGCTTTCGCAAATTTGTTTTGCTTGTTCCAGCAAATTGTTTGTGGTTTTTCCCATTGCTGAAACAACAATAATAACTTTTTCATGAATGCTGGCTTTGATGTTTTCAGCAATGGCTTTAATTTTTTCAATTGTCGCAACACTTGAACCGCCATATTTTTGAACAATCATTTTTTCTTCCTTTTTGCTTTAAAATAAAAACGGGGGATTTCCCCCTAAAGCATTGTATGTTTTTCTGCCGTTTTTTGCCCCAAATTTTTATGTAAGTTTTTGTGGTGAGCAAACCCCTGCAAACAAAAAAGAACGCACAAATTTGCGTTCTTTTCATTTTTTGCAATAAAATTCACAAAAAAATCAACTTTTTCAATCAAAATTTTTGCAAATGGGTTAATATTGCAATCCCCAAATAACCATTTTCTTTGCTTTTTTGCCACAGCAAACACAAGTGTCGCCAACAACTTCTTGTTCAAATGGCATGCAACGAGATTTTGTTCCGCCAATTTTTTTGATTTCTTCCTCACATTTTTGGTCACCACACCACATTGCCTTAATAAATCCTGGGTGGTTTGTGATGATTTCTTCAATGTCTTTCATGTTTTTTGCAACATATGTCATTTTGTCACGGCGCTCTGTTGCGCGTTTAAGCATGTTTGCTTGAATGTCTTCCAAAAGATTTTTAACTTTTTCGTTTATGTTTTCGCTTAGTGGAATTTGGATTTTTTCGTTTGTGTCACGGCGAGCAAGAGTTATTGTGCCATTTTCCAAATCTCTTGGGCCAAGTTCAATTCTAACAGGAATTCCTTCCATTTCATATTGGTTAAACTTGAATCCTGGTGATTTGTCACTGCCATCTAAAATGCAAGAAATGTCCTCTTTTTGCAGATTTTCTGCAATTTTGTTGCAGGCCTCAAGCACTTTTTCGTCTTTCCCAATTGGAATGATAACAGCTTTTGTTGGTGCAATTCTTGGTGGAAGAACAAGCCCGTTGTCATCGGCATGAACGGCAATAATTGCGGCAAGTGTTCTAATTGAAATTCCCCAAGATGTTTGGAACATATATTCCAGTTTATTATCTTTGTTCAAAAATTGCATGTCAAATTGTTTTGAAAACTTTTGCCCAAAATAGTGTGATGTTGCACTCTGCAAACTCACTCCGTTATACATCAGCGCTTCGCAAGTGAAGGTATATTCAGCACCAGCAAACTTTTCTTTTTCTGTTTTTTGCCCAACAATCACTGGGATTGCAAGGTAGTCATAGAAAAACTTTGTGTAAATGTCAAGCATTTGCCTTGTTTCAAACTCAGCCTCTTCTGCGGTGGCGTGAACGGTGTGGCCCTCTTGCCACAAAAACTCTCTGCCTCTAAAAAGTGGCCTTGTTTCTTTTTCCCAACGAACAACACTGCACCATTGGTTATAAAGTTTTGGCAAATCGCGGTAACTTTTCACGCATTTAGAGTAATAATCGCAGAAAAGTGTTTCACTTGTTGGCCTAACGCACAATCTGTCGTCTAGTTTTTGGTTTCCGCCGTGTGTTACCCACGCAACTTCTGGTGCAAAGCCCTCAATGTGTTCTGCCTCTTTTTTGAGTAGTTTTTCAGGAATGAGAACTGGCATATAAACATTTTTGTGCCCAGTTTTCTTGAACTCTTTGTCTAAAACGGCTTGAATTTGCTCCCATAGAGCATATCCATTTGGAGCAAGGATGAAAAAGCCTTTCACTCCTGAATAGTCTGTGATTCCTGCTTTTTGCACAATGTTTGTGAACCACTCTGCAAAATCAGTGTCTCTTGATGTTATTTCTTTGTTTTTAATCATAATAAATCCCCTTTTAAAAATGTGTGTTTTGCGTCTAAATTAACTTTAGCGGGGGACATGGCATGATCGGCACCACTGCATAATAAAAATTTCCTTTTGTGTTTTATGCTAAGATTATAACAAAAAGTTTTTGGTTTTGCAAGCAAAATAAAAAAAGCGGTTTTTCCGCTTTAATCTTTTTT
>JAEETG010000004.1 GCA_016290255.1 Clostridia bacterium | reverse complement strand
CAGCAATAAATTGAAAAGAATCCATTTTTCTAGAAAACAAATATAGATATAAAAAATGCTATTCAACCAATATTTTTCTATCTTCACCTTCCAACAGATAAAATGTTTTCATAACAGCCCTCCAAAAATATTTCTATAAAATAATAACCGCGTTTATGTTTTTTGTCAATATGATATATAAAAAAAGAAGTTAAAAATAACTTCTTTTTTGTTTTATTTTATAAAGTTTGCTTTATTTTATAAAGATTGCTTTATTTTATAAAGATTTTCACAAAACGTCTTGGCTCTTTTCCAAAGCTTTCACTAATAACTCTGCCATCATTCATAATTATTTCGTGAACAATAAATCTTTCATAAGCATTCATATAATCAAGGCTAACAGGTTTTGCTGTTTGTAAACACTTTTCAATTGCACCTTTTGTTTTGTTTTTTAGTAATTCCAATTGTTTGTCTCTATAATTATCAACATCAATGAGTAGTTTCTTTGAAAGTTTGCTGCCTTGAGTTATAAAATTGTTTGCAAGAACTTGAATTGCGTTCATTGCTTCACCATGTGGACCAATCAAATATTTTGAATCAGGTGAACTAATTTCAATTATTTGTGCTTTTTCAGTTTCTTTTATTTCAATTTCAGCATCAACTTCAGCCAAATTTAATAAACCTTTCACGAACTCAACAACTTTTTGAGTGTTTTTTTCCATTATATCAGCAGTTTTTGCTTCATTTTTTATTAATTTGGAATCTTCTAATCTTGTTTGAGACGCAAAAGTTGATTCGTTTGCGACTTGTTCTTCATTGGTTTTTTGAGTGATTTTACTGCTTTTTTGCTCTATTTTCACAAAATTTCCAACTTTTTCACACTCTTTTTTTGCATTTTTTTCCATCATTTGTTGTCCTCGCTTAAAAATTCTCTACTATATGATGGCCTATTTTTTGGTGCTGCTGGTGAAATTGTTATGCTGCCAGGTTTTTTGTTTTTCTTTTCTTGGTGTTCAAAAATCTTTAGAAGCACAAATGAGATGATTGTTGACATGATTGAGTTGGTTACGATATATAAACTAAATGCTGCACTATAACCAATTGTGAACACAATCATTAGTGCTGGGAGCAAGAACTTCATAAAGCCCATTGCTTTGTTTTGTTGTTGAGGAACAGATTTGTCTTTCTTCTTTGAACTTTGCATTTGTGATAACTTCATTGAGAAGAATGTGATAACTCCTGCCAAAACAACCAGGATAAAGTATCCGTTCCAAGTGTGGTTATACTTTTGATTGATTCCATATGTTATTGTTTTATATCTATTTTCATATGTCTTTTTTAATTCTTTTGTGATTGTTTTTATTTCTTCTTCACTCTTTCCTTCAATCAAAGGATTGAGTTCGCTTAAGAATTCTTCTGACTTCCAAATGTTTGCAACGCTTTGATATGATGAGAAGTCGTTAAACACGCTTGATGCCGTGTCTGGCCTCCACATGTTTTTAACCCACAAAAAGCTTTGTTTTATTTCTTTGTCATATTTTGTTGCTGTTGCATCTTGAATTGTTTTTAGTTTATTGTAGTCTGTTCCTTCTTCTGCGTTATACATAATTTCTAAAGCACGAGAATAAACTTTGTCACTAACTTCAGTCACACCCATTTCAGCCATTGCTTCATTAACTGCTTGGTTGAAAATTGAATCTTGTGTTGTTTTTATTTGATCTTCTGAAACACTAAATGTTTCCATAAATTTTTGGTTATATTCATCTTGAACACTCTGATATTGCTTTGTAACCTCAGAGTTACTCATTCCAGTTAGTCCACTAAACAGCGTGAAGAATATAAACAGTGTTATTGCCATGTTAACAAGCATTCCAAGGCAGGAACCCATAACAGAAAAGTTTTCTCTTTTATATAGTTCCATTGTTTTTTGATTTAAAAGCTGTTTATTGTTTCCATATTTCTTTTGAATCTTTTCAAGCTCAGGTTGCATTTGTGCTTGTTTTAGTGCATTTTTTCTTGCCATCTTTCTTTGCCAGAAGTCAAGTGGGCTTAGAACAATTTTTAGTATAATTGTGAAAACAATTATCATGAATCCCCAGTTTGGAATAAAACTGAAAAGCCCAATTATTGCCGACCACATGTCTTGCGTCCAGCCAGCCAATTGATATAAAAGCATTTTTTACCCCTTTTTATATAAATATATTTCTTTAATATTATTTATAATGAAAATAATTGTTAAATTTTAAATCTTTTGCAAATTTTTTATCACACCAAAAACTTAACATTTGTTTTTATGTTATCTGGAACTGGGTCTAGTCCACCTTCATATTTTGGCGTGCATCTAAAAATTCGTTTCATTCCCAAAATAAAACCTTTAAAAAGTCCGAATCTTTGAATTGATTCAATCATATAGGTTGAGCAACTTGGGGTGTAACGACAACAAGCAGGTGTTATTCTACTTATTGTCACTTTATAAAGTTTAATAAGACCAATTGCTGTCCACTTAAACGGAAAAGCAATTATTTTTAGTATATTAATCATTATATAAGTTTCCCTTCTTTAATAAATAATTAACTTCAGCCTCTATTTTAGAAAAATCGCACTCCATAATGGTTGGATGTGCGATTAAGACGAAATTTTGATGAATTCGCAAATTATTTAGTTGTTTTCTCACAATCGAACGGAGTTGCCTTTTGATTTTATTTCTTTGAACAGCTTTTCCAACTTTGTTTGAAACACTAAAACCAACTCTTGTGAGATTAAGTTTGCTTGGTGTTATCACAACTGATAAGTTTTTGCTGTTTAGTTTTTTCCCATTTTTGTAGATGTAGGCAAACTCCTTACGCTTTTTTAAGCGATTTTCTTTTGGTAACATAACTATAATCCTTTATTTATGCTGATAATTGTTTGCGACCTCTTGCTCTTCTACGTTTCAAAACTTTTCTGCCACTTGTTGTTTGCATTCTTTTTCTAAAACCGTGAACTTTGCTTCTTTGGCGTTTCTTTGGTTGATAAGTTCTTTTCATAATTTTTCGCTCTCCATCTTTAAACTCGTATTATTATAATCAAATACTGTATGGCGATTATATCATATATATAAGGGTTTTGTCAAGACTAAAAATTTTGTTTATATAAAAAAATAAGAACAATCCATCAAAAAGATTGCTCTTGTTCTGTTTCAGGTTCAGTGATGCCCAAAGTTCCTGGTCTTTGCATTGGTCCCATAAGGCGTGTTGGTTTTATTTCGCCTTTTTTCTCATCTCCGTCAAGAAGGATATTGTAGTGTTTTAGTTTTGGATTTAAAATGTTTTTAACAACAGATGGGTGTTTTTTGAGTTCATCTTGCATTTTAACCATATATTTAACTTTATCTATTGGTGTTTTGTCATAACCAATCACAATATTATTGCAAGCACTGTTTAGTGCTTTAATTCCACTTTTTTGTGCTTCTTTTAAAAGTAATTTAGGGTAAACAGAAAGCCCAATTTCCTCTAGGCCTTGTTTGATTGCACCCAAAAAGATGTTTGAAAGAATTATTTCATCATATCTTTTGTCATTTTTTAAAATTTCATCATTTGTTAAGTTTTCATAAATCTTAACACCATTTTTTGTTTCTTGTATGGAATATTCACATTCTAGTTCAATAAATTTTTTAGCATCATCTTCATTGAAAAAATGAAGTGGTTTATAAACAATAAAATGTGGCTTTTCATTATAATACACATTTAGGTTTTGCAAAATTCTTGATCTATTTTTTTGCATTTTTTCAAAATTTCTTGTTTCAAAATCCAAAAATTGTGGATTTTCTTCGTTATAAATCACAATAGAAATTGCTTTTCCAAGTTTATAATTTAACAAAATTTTCTCATCTTTTTGCCTATGATTTTTTTGATAAAAATCTAAAAACGCTTCCAACCTGTTATATTTTGTTAAAAAACATCTAATAATTTCATCTTTGTATGGCATCTCTTTTTCCAAACTCAAAAAGTTGAATTCTGTTTCTTTGTTTGTTTTAATGTTTTTATCCATTTCAGAAAAAATGTAATCAAGTGTTTTGCATGCTTTTTTAATTTCTTCAAGCATAACTTCTTTTGGAACAATTTTGTCTTCACGCTCATTAATCAAACTTCTAAAAACAATTGCATGCAAGTTGTATGC
Source organism: Clostridia bacterium (assembly GCA_016290255.1). Classification (GTDB taxonomy): domain Bacteria; phylum Bacillota; class Clostridia; order Christensenellales; family UBA1242; genus UBA7584. Next base: position 6,666 of record JAEETG010000004.1, on the reverse strand, counting down.
AAAACAAACTTCATTGTATGAGTGCTCTTCAGGGTTTTGTGTGTAATATTTTTCTCCAGAAGTTGAATCTTTTTTTCTGGAATGTCTTCCAATTTCTTGAAAGTTTATTGCATCTTGATCCGTTAACATAACTTATCCCTTTTCTATTTCTTTCTTGTGATAAAATTATATAAAATTTCCCCCAAAAAGTCAATACCCCCTTTTGTTTTAACACATAAAAAAAGAACTCTAAAAATTAGAGTTCTTTAAAAACTATTTAACTTATGGGCGCATTGGAAGAACCAAATAGAAATAATCATTTTTGTCTTCATTTGGAACAATTTGGGCTGGGCCCATTTCGCCACAGAAGTTAATTTTTATGAATTCATCACCAATAACATGAAGGCAATCAATCAAAAATCTTCCATTAAAATGAATCACAATGTCGTTGTTATCATGTTCAATTTGCATGTTTTCGGTTATGTTTCCTTGATCTGTTGATGAATTTAGTGTTAAGTTGTTTCCTTTGATATTTAATTTTATGATGTGGTTTCTCTCTGTCCAAGAAAGAAGACTTGCTCTTTCAATTGCGTTGTATAGTTGTTCTCTATTCACAACAATTGATGTTTTGAATGTTTTTTGAATTATTTGTTCATAGTTCACAAAATCTTTTTTATATCCCAAAAGCCTTGTGATGAATATTGTGTCGCCCAAATCAATCTTTAGGTGGTTTTCTTGAATTTGAATTGAAATTGTTGTGTCATCTTCTGGAATTAGTTTAACAATTTCAAGAAGTGCTCTTGCTGTGATAACAATTCCAAAATCTTGTTCAACTTTGTCTAGTTTTTTAGAAATGATTGCCATTCTAACTCCATCGAGGGCAACTCCTCTAAGTTCATCTCCAACAATTTCTAAAAGTATTCCTCTAAGCATTGGTCTTGAATCATCTTGAGCAACAGCAACACTTGCTTTCATTGCCAAATCTTTTAGGTCACTTGCTTTAACATTAAACACTTGTGGTTCATTAATTTCTTTTGGCATTGGAAATTCGTCTGCGTTTTGGCATTGAATAAGCCCGTGGTTTTCTCCATACAAAATTTCAATAGCGTTGTCAATTTTGGTAAAAGTTATTTGTTCAGCTCCAATCTTTTTAACAAATTCAGATAAGAACTTTGCTGGAATAACACAACTTCCTTCCATTTTAACATCTGCTTTAATGGTTTTTATGATTGTGAGTTCCAAATCTGTGCACATAAGTGTTAATGTGTCATCTTGAGCGGTTAGTTTCACACACTCCAAGATTGGGTTTGTTGTTCTTGCTGCTGCTGCCTTGCAAACTTTTAAAACAGCATCGTTTAATTCTTGGCCTTGACATATAAATTTCATAACTGTGGTTCTCCTTAAGTTTAGTCTATTTGATTATATCACAAAACACAAATTTTTTCAACTACTTTTTATTTATTTTTGAGCTTATAATAACAAAACTTATATTAACTTTAAAGATAAAATAAGCTATAAAAAAGGGTTTTTAGCCAAACAAAAAATATTTTTGCTTCCAGCATCAACAAGTTATTTTAATTTAATATTTTTAATCGTAGTATTAGTAGTAGGCTGTGTGAAAAAGTGGATAAGTTAGGCATGTTTTGTTTAAAAAGCTTTTATTTATAAGGTTTTGAGAAAATTAAAAAAGTGGAAAAGTTGAAAGTTTGGGTGGAAAAACAGTGAACAAAACAGTTGATTTTGTGTATAATGGCTAAATTTTGGTGGACAAATGTTTTTTTAAAGAAAAACAGGCTAAGCGGTTTAGGATATATTTTAGTTTTAAACTCAAAATAAAAACACAAAAATAACTCTCTCTTTGTATATAACTTTTATAAAAAACAATATTTAGTTATTTAATAAAAATAAAATAACTTACTATTGTTATATTATTATATAAAAAAAGTTTATTGGTTTTTTTATTAATTATTTTATCTAAAACTTTTAACTGAAAAATTAATTTAAGCATATTTAAAAAAATCAGTGAGTTATTTATGAATATAAAAATATCTCATAATATATTTAAGTATTTTTTTGTTTTCTTAAAAAACTTTATTTAGTTATTTTATGTTTAAAAAATAATCAAGAGCATATATTAATAAAGTGAGTTTTTGTGGTTTTTCAACAAAAGTTTTCCACTTATTCACAATAACTAAATTTAGTTCAATAAGAATAAAAATTGAACTCACAAATTTATTTAAGTTTTCTTGAAATCTTAAATGTTCTAAATTAGTTATTTCAAAAATTTAAAAAACAAACAAAGACTTTGTGGTTTTTTTAGTATAAGATCCAAAAACTTTATTAGCTTTTAAATATAGCGACTTTTGCCTATTATATCGCACTTTTGGCTTACTTTCACTTTATTTAAGCTTTAAAGTTTTTTAAGTTATGTGATAATAAATATAATAAAAAATATATTAAAAATTTGTGTCGCCATCGCTTGACTTTTTAGTGTTTTTGGTGTTATAGTTGTTTTAATAAAAATTTTAATTTTTAGCTTAAGTTTTTGGGCTAAAGGTTTTTTTCACAAAATATAACAAAAGGAGAAAATGTATGCAAAACTATTTGGATAAGATTTGGAATGACTGCTTAAATGATTTGGAAGACATAATTTCTTCTGTTGGTATTGATTTGTGGATTAAAAAAATAAAGCCAATAAACATTGAAGATGACACCCTTATGTTTATTGCACCAAACGAAATGGTTCGAGACACTATTATCCGTGGATACACCAAACAAATTATTGACACCATTTCTAAGAACTTTAAACTTTCAAAATTTGACTTTGTGTTGGATTCAAACAAAGAAGACTACATCAAAGAGCATAAATTATTGGATCAAAACAAAGACAGCCTTCCAAGAGCAATCACAAATGAGGAAATCCCAGAAAACCCATTTAACCCACGTTACACATTTTCTAACTTTGTTATTGGATCAACAAACAGAGTGATCTATGCTGCCACCAGAGCAGTTGCTGAAAACCCAGGTTCTAGGTTTAACCCACTGTTTATTTATGGTGGAGTTGGGCTTGGAAAAACCCACCTTTTGCACGCTATTGGAAACTATATTTGGGAAGTGACAAAAGGTCAAAAAAGCATAATTTATGTGTCTGCAGAAAAATTTGCAAATGACCTTATTGATATTTTTCGTTCAGGGAAAGATAAGGGAACAATTGAATTTAGAAAAAAATACCGTCAAGCAGATGTTTTGATGGTTGATGATATTCAACACATTCGTGGAAAGAAATCTGTTCAAGAAGAGTTTTTCCACACTTTTAACGATTTATATCAAGCAGGAAAACAAATTATACTTGCGTCTGATAGGCCCCCAAAAGAACTTAGTGAACTTGAAGAAAGACTAACTTCAAGGTTTGCTTCTGGCCTTGTTCAAGACATTCAAAAACCAGACTTTGAAACAAGAATGCTGATTATCAGCAAAAAAATTGAACTCAATGGTTATAATTTTGAGGAAAGCATCATTCCAAAGCTTGCTGAGCGTTTGGAAAAGTTTAATATTCGTGAAATTGAAGGTGTTTTAAACAAACTTGACCTCTATGCTAAACTTCACGGTCATTTTATTGTTGATGAAGAAGTTATGGGTGAAGTGCTTTCAAAATCACAAGAACTTGATGAAAGTGTTGGGCGTGTTGTAACTCAAGAAAAAATTATTGATGCAATTTGCAACAAGTTTAATGTTAAACGCGAAGATTTGTTTGGAAAGAAGAGAAACAAAGAACTTGTTGAGCCAAGGCAAATTTGCATATATCTCATGTGGAAAAACTTAAACAAACCACTTTCTGCCATTGCAGAAATTTTTCACCGTGACCACACAACAGCAATTCACGCAAGAGACAAGGTGATTGACCTCATTAAAGAAAATGCTGAAATTAGAAAAATGATTGAAGACCTTGAAGATGTTATTGTTCATTAACAAAACTTTTGGATTTAAAAATATTAAAAACCACCGTGTTTTACCCCCTAAAAATAGCCTAAATTTCTTTTTTAGGGTTTTTTGTGTGAATTTATTCATTTAAAAAATTTTAAGCAAAATTTGGGCTATTTTTTATATTTTTCAAAAAACAAAGCAAAACCACCATATTTTTAACTGGCGGTTTTTTGTTTTGTTTATTTTTGTTGATTTAAGATTTTTGTGTGCCCAAAAGGTTTATTTTTGGGTTAATTTTTAAAATATGCCAAAAAACGCTTAAAATTTTGATTTTATGTCAAAAGTTGAGGGTTTTATTTATTATAAATAAAAAGTTAAAATTTTAGGCAAAAATGGTTGCTTAAATTGGGGGATTTGTGATATAATTTGATCAGGTGAAAAAATTATATAATTTTTTATTTTTTTAACCTTTAAAAGGTGGACAAAAAGTTGAAAATACTAAGTCTTGGCGTTAAAAACTTTAGAAACCTTCAAACACAGACAATAGATTTTTGTGACGGGCTCAATGTTTTGTGTGGCAAGAACGCTCAAGGCAAAACAAACACGCTGGAAGCCATTTATTTGTCTACCATTGGAAAAAGCCCAAAAACAAGAAAAGATGGTGAAATGATTGCTTTTTCGCATGGGCACTTGGAAGTTTTTTTAAAGTTTGAACATTTGGGAATTGAAAAAACAATAAAGCTAGACATAAAACACAAGCAAAAAAGTGTTTTTCTAAATGGGGTGAAGTTAAAAAAGCTTTCTGATGTTATTGGAAACTTTGGTTCGGTTTATTTTTCACCAGAAGAACTCAATCTTATAAAAGCTGGTCCAAGCCATAGAAGACGTTTTGTTGACATCATTTTGTGTCAGCAAGACAAAAGTTATTTGAAAGATTTGCAAACGTTTCAAAAAATACTGGCTCAGCGAAACGCTCTTTTAAAACAAGAAAATTCAAAACAGCAAGTTTTTGTTTGGGACAAAAGTTTGGAATCAATCACAAAAAGGATTTATCAAAAGCGAAAAACTTTTGTTGAAAAACTAAACATTATTTCAAAACCAATTCACAGTGAACTCACAGAAGGCAAAGAAGAACTTGAAATCATTTACACAAGCCAAATAACAGATGAAAACATTTCAAATTTTTTGGAAGAGATGAAAAACAATTTGGAAAAAGACATTTTGCTGGGTTACACATCTTATGGTCTTCAAAATGATGATTTGGTTTTTAAAATCAACAAAAAAGATGTGAAAAAGCACGCAAGCCAAGGGCAGCAGCGAACAGTTGTTTTGTCACTCAAACTTTCTGAACTTGAAATACTTAAAAGTGAATATGGTGGATATCCAGTTCTGCTTTTAGATGATGTTTTGAGTGAACTTGATGAAAACCGCAGAGAAAAACTTTGCAAATATCTAAACAATATGCAGTGCATCTTAACCTGCACTGAATTTGATATGAATTTAAATCACCACCTATATTTGGTCGATGGTGGAGTTGTTGTAAAAAAATAAAAAGGAAAATGTTATGGCAGTTTTGGAAAAAACCAAGAAAACAAAACTAAATAAATATGGCATCAAAAAGTTGAAACCTAAAAAGATTGACACATCAAAAAATTGTGTGATTTGTTTTCCTGGTGATGGAGCAGTTGAACCAAGGCAGGCAAATTATTATGCCAAAATGGTTGAAGACATGATTTCAAAAGATATGTCAAATGTTTACTCTTTTTATTATGATAAACCTCCAACAGAAAAAGAAAGGTTTAAACAGTTTATTGAATCAAACTTGCAAGAAAATTATAGAACCAAATTCTCAGTTGGATTCAATAAAAAACAAGTTGAAGAATTTGTTGAAAAAGTTATGACGCCACTTTTCTTAGATGGCAAAAAAATTGTTTCAAAAGAAAAGGCAAAAGAAAATTTTTCAAAACTCACATTTTTCTCTCACTGCCACGGAATGAAAGAGGTTGCATCTGTTTTGAACCTTACAGCAAGTGAAATGAAAAAATGTGGATTTTCTGAAAAAGACGCAAAAGAAATTTTATCAAAGGTTTTAAATATTTCATTTTCTCCACATATTGATAAAACCGCTCAAACAAAATATGGCATACACATAAAATTCTATAGTTTAGATGATGATGTTTTTGGAAGCAAAATCAAAGAAAAATATAACAAAGACGGTGCTTATTTTGGAGTTGGAAAAACATTTTTGGAAGACAACAACTTAGTGTTTGTGACAGATAGTTTTTATGGTTCAAGAGTTTTGGATAACAAATTAAAAATTCACAAGAAGATTCCAAATGATGACCACGACATAAGTTCGGTGAATGTGAACGACAAAGATTTTGCTCACAGAGGTTATCAAAGAGTGCAAACAGTGTTTGATTTGATTTCATCTTGTTTGGCTTTGGCGGTTGCGGACAAAAATCTTTCTTTGAGTGATTATGAAACTATGGTTAAAAATCAAATTGCACTAGCGGAGCAAACTGAATATGAGAAACAAGACAAAAAATATTTTTTGCACGGTAACCCAAAAATCACTTCAAAAGATTATCTTAAAAATTTGGGAATAGATGAACAAGATATTTTAGACGGGAAAGTTTCACTTGTTGATGCTTTCACTCCAGCATATAAAAAAGAAATTATAAATTATCTTGATTTTTCTGATGCAAAAATAAGTTTGAATGTTATTAAATCGATTTATTCAAGTTATCAAAAAAATGACTT
>JAEETG010000087.1 GCA_016290255.1 Clostridia bacterium | reverse complement strand
CGGGGACATACAGTATTTCACCGAGGAGCAATTATCCAGTATATCACGCGAAGCAATAATCAAGAGAACTGCTAATTTTGGAAAAGCTCTCAAAGTGAGCAATAATAAAAACTTGTCACAAATTCCAAATAAATTGACAACACCAACTCAAGAAATGAAAGATGCAATAATTTTGTATATTGCGGGAAAAATAACAAGAGACGAAATTCCAGTTGAGTGTTTTGCAAATTATGATACAAGAGAATATTTATATCACACTATTGAAGAGGAAACTATGGATATATTTGATGCAATTTGCAGAAAAAAAGGTTTCCGAAGAGGGCCCCCAAAAGATTTGGTGGAACAATATAAGAAATCAATGGGTGAAATTAAACAAGAATTTGAAGAGAAAAAAGAACAAGGAATTAACAAAATAATATTAGAAGATAGAAAACTGATGCAACTTAAAAATAATGGGAAAAAAGTTGTACATAAATCAACAAAAGAAATGGGAATGTAAATAATCACACTGTTTAACTTTAATAATTACGTGAACGAAAAGTACAATAAAAAGGTGAGGATTATTCAAAAAAGAGCCAAAAAAGACTTGGCTCTTTTCATTTTTTCTAAAAAATTTTATTATATGGGTTGATTTTTGTTTTAGTTCGTGATAAAATAAATGCATTGAAATACGCACCATTGGTTATTTGCGTGTAGGTGCTTAAAAAGAAATTTTTAGGTTGCACAATGAGTTTTAACATCAATGGGAGGACTAACAAAATAAATGGAAAAGGAGATTAAAAATATGTCAGTAATTTCAATAAAACAATTGCTCGAAGCAGGAGTTCAATTTGGTCACCCAACAAGACAATGGAACCCTAAAATGAAGCAATATATTTTCGTTGCAAGAAACGATACACACATCATCGACCTAGAACAAACAGTTGTGCTAGCTGAACAAGCTTACAACTATGTTTGCAACATGGTTAAACAAGGAAAGAACGTTTTGTTTGTTGGAACAAAGAAACAAGCAACAGAAGCTGTTAAAGAAGAAGCAGAACGTTGTGGAATGTATTATGTTAACAACCGTTGGTTAGGTGGAACACTCACAAACTTCAAAACCATTCGTTCAAGAGTTGATAGACTCAACAAACTTGAGCAAATGGAAAAGACAGGCGAGTTTGAATTCTTCCCAAAGAAAGAAGTTTTGTCTATGAGAAATGAAATGGAAAAACTTCAAAAGAACTTGGGCGGAATCAAAGATATGACAAGCCTTCCAGGATTACTATTTGTTGTTGACCTCAAGAAAGAGCACATTGCTTTGAAAGAAGCAAAAGCACTTGGTATTCCTGTTGTTGGCCTTGTGGACACAAACTGTGATCCAGAGATGGTTGACGTTGTTATTCCAGGAAACGATGACGCAATTCGTTCTGTTAAACTTATTGCAGAACTTGTTGCAAACGCTGTTATTGAGGCAAAAACTGGAGAAGTTTACTCAATTAAAGAAGAAGACATGAGCCAAGAAGAAGTTGAAAAGGCAATGGTTGGTGCTGGAGAACAAAAACAAGAAGCAAAAGCCGAAAAGCCAGCAGCTAAGAAAGCTCCTGTTAAAAAAGCACCTGTAGCAAAAGAAGAAAAAGAAGAAAAACCTGCAGCAAAGAAAGCAGCAGCTGAAAAAACAGAAGAAAAGAAACCAGTTAAAAAAACAGTAAAGAAAGCTGAAAAAGCTGAATAATAAAAAAAGGGAGATAAAATTATGGCAATAACAGCAAAAGACATAACAGAATTAAGACAAAGAACACAAGCAGGAATGCTTGACTGTAAGAACGCACTTGAAGCAACAAATGGAGATATGCAAAAAGCAGCCGAATGGCTAAGAGAAAAGGGAATGGCGTCAGCAGCAAAGAAAGAGGGAAGAATTGCAGCTGAAGGAAAAGTTGAAAGTTACATTCACCTTGGCGGAAAAATTGGTGTTTTGGTTGAAGTAAACTGTGAAACAGACTTTGTTGCAAAGAGTGAAGCTTTCAGTGAATTCGTTCACAACGTTGCTCTTCAAATTGCAGCAAGCAAGCCACTTTTTGTGTCTCAAGATGACGCAGATCCAAAAGCAATTGAAGCAGAAAGAAAGATTTTCATGGCTCAAACTCAAAACGAAGGAAAGCCAGCAAATGTTGCTGAAAAGATTGTTGAAGGAAGAGTTAAAAAGTATTTGCAAGAAGTTTGTCTTCTTGACCAAGTTTACTTTAGAGATGGATCAAAAACAATTGGTGATTATCTAAAAGAAACAATTGGAAAAATTGGTGAAAAGATCACAATCAGAAGATTTGTTCGTTATGAAATGGGTGAAGGTCTTCAAAAGAAAGAAGAAAACTTTGCTGAAGAAATTCAAAAGCAAATCGACAAGCAAAAAAACAACTAATATAAATAAAAGCTCGCTTTGGCGGGCTTTTTTGTTTGTTTTAGAGTTTTTATTTGGAAAAACAAAAAAATTAATAGATTCAAAAAAATTGTAACAATAAAAAGATGCCAAATGGGGTCAATTTGTTTGCCAAATTTTGCAAAGTATAGTAAAATATATCAATATAATATAAAGAGGTGATGAAACTATGTTTATGAATGAAGAAGACAAAAATTTGTATGAAAGTTTAAAAGCACATTTAGAGGGAAATTATGAGCATTTTATCTCAGAATTAAACTCAGTTCGTGCGGGAAGAGCAAACCCAAGGCTACTTGACAAAGTTATGGTTGACTATTATGGAACCATGACTCCAATTTCAAGAATGGCAAATATTTCTGCTCCAGACCCAAGAACAATTGTTATAAACCTTTGGGATATCAGCATGCTTCGTGAAGTTTTAAAAGCAATTCAAGCAAGCGATTTGGGTCTTAACCCAAGTGATGACGGAAAGTCAATAAAACTTTATGTTCCAGCACCAACGGAAGAAAGAAGAGTTGAACTTGTTAAAATGGTTAAGAAATTTGCTGAAGACACCAGAGTTAACATGAGAAACGGACGTCGTGAAGTTTTAGACGAGTTTAAAGCACTAAAGAAGAACTCAAAAATAACAGAAGATGATTTGGCTGTGGCTGAGAAAGAAGTTCAAAAGATTTTGAATAGTTACACCGACAAAGTTGACAAAACACTTATGGCAAAAGAAAAAGAAATCATGGAAGTTTAATTTAGAAATAGTGGGAAAAAAGAAAAAAAGGGGAGTTATATCAACACAAAAGAGGTAATATATGGCTAATAATAAAAACATAAACACTCCAGCAAACATGACAAAAAGGCTGATTTGTGGCATTGGAATTGTTGCGTTGGTTGTGGGATTCTTCCTCCTAAGGCAAATATCTGAAAACACAATCTATTTGTTTGATGTTTTGGTTGGTTTTTTGATGATTGCAGGAAGTTTTGAAATTGAAAGCTTGTTTAAAAAAATGAATAGGCAAGTTTTTTCTGTTGCTTTGGCAATTTATCCTGTGATTAACTTTGTTATGCTTTTAATTGCATTAATTTTTAAGTTTGGAGTGCTATATTATTTGCTTCTAAACATTTTGGTTTTGTTGTTTATTTTTATTCTCATATATACCATTGCAATCCTAAACAAAAAAGCCGCACTCAAACAAATGTATTTAACAAATTATGAGGGCGGAAGATTTGGTTTTGCACTCAAAAAAAGTGCAAACACTGTTTTGGGAATGCTTTACCCAACACTTCTTTTAATGTTTGTGTTCATGATCAATCACTTTTCAACCTTTATGGACATAATCACATTTGATGTTGGCCTTTTGGGCCTTGTTATGTTGTTTGCAACAACCATGACTGCCGACACAATGGCTTTTTTGATCGGAAGAACAATAAAAACAAAAAAGATTTCAATCGAAAAGTTGGGGCCAGGAAAAACTTGGAGTGGCCTAGTTGGTGGAATATTGGGTGCAATAATTGCTGCAATTGTTGTGTATGTCATCTTCTTTAATTGTGGTTATAAAGCAAGTTTTGACCTATATCACCTAAACATTTGGAGCTTTATTGTGATTGGACTGTTTTGTGGAATATTCAATATGGCAGGCGATGTTTTGGCATCATACCTAAAACGTAGGGCTGGAGTGAAAGATTTCAGCAACCTAATTCCAGGCCATGGCGGAGTTATGGATAGAATCAATGGCCTTGTTGTTAATGCTGTGTGCGTTTTTGTTTGTTTAATGTGTTGCTTTTAACATATTTTTGCTTATAAAATAATATTTGTATAAATAAGGGGAGTTATCAATGGTATCTTTTGGCTTGTGTGCAAGTTTTTTGAGCGTTATGACAACAATAGGCTACATTGTTTTGGCTGTTGTTGTGCTCCTACTAATGATAACTATCCATGAATTTGGACACTACACTTTTGGAAAATGGCTTGGCTTTAAGATAAATGAATTTTCTGTTGGCTTTGGAAAAGCCATTTTTTCAAAAAAACGAAAAAATGGGGAAGTGTTCAGCATAAGAATCATTCCACTTGGGGGATATTGTGCTTTTGCTGGAGAAGATGAAGATGACAAAGACCCCAACGCATTTAACAATAAACCATGTTGGAAAAGAATAATTGTTTTGTTGGGGGGAGTGACATTTAACTTTTTGTCTGCAATTATTTTTTCTTTCATTTTGCTTGTTTCTTTTGGCTATGACATACCAAAAGTTCAAGATGCAAGCGTAAATCAGCAATATGTCTATGAATATAATCAAACAGTGCTTGATGAAGAGAAAATTGGTTCACTTCAAAATGGTGATGTGATAAGGGCAATAGATGGAAAAAACATAAGTTTCATAACCGGAAACACCTATGCAAACCTTATAAGTTCATATAAAGTTGGAGACAAATTCACACTAACTGTTCAGCGAGTTGGTGAAAAAGAATATGTTAGTTTTGAAACAACAAAGTTTGATGATGGCAAAACAGATGGGGGAATTTTGGGAGTTGTTTCCAGCCCATATCGTTATAGTTTTGTGGAAGCGCTTCGTGATTGCGTTCCGCTAACTTGTGCTTTTGCGTGGAAAGTTTTGGTGTTCCTTTTCATGCTTATAACGGGAGGAGTGGCTCTAACAGACATTGGTGGCCCAATCACAACCATTGGAGTTGTTGCGGAATATTCTCAAATGAACATTGCAAACCTCTTTGTGTTCTTGCCACTGATTGCTGCAAACCTTGCTGTGTTCAACAT
>JAEETG010000086.1 GCA_016290255.1 Clostridia bacterium | reverse complement strand
AAAAGTTGTTTGACTCTGGTGTTCAAATTGTTTATCCAGACAAACAAAAAATCACAAGTGGGGTGTTTGCTGGAAAAACATTTGTTCTCACGGGAACTTTGCCAACACTTTCCCGAGATGATGCAACAAAATTGATTGAAGATAATGGTGGAAAGGTTAGTTCAAGTGTTTCAAAAAACACCGACTTTGTTTTGCTTGGCAAAGAACCAGGAAGCAAATATGACAAAGCTCTTGTTCTGGGTGTTAAAATAATTGAAGAAGATGAGTTTTTATCATTGTTAAGTGTTTGACACATTTTAAATGTTGTGTTAGACTATATAGTATATAAAAAGGGGATTGTTATGCCAAAGATAGATATTAACGAAGCAAAAAAGCTTGCAAAGCTTTCTAGGCTTGAGTTTAGCGATGATGAATTAAAACAATTTGTTGTTGAGTTTGAAAACATTTTAGAGCAAGTTGATTTGATTAATTCTGTTAACACAGATGGGGTTGAGTTGTTTGAAAAAACTATTGACGCCAAAACTGAGTTAAGAGAAGACAAAATTAAGGCAAGTTATTCGCAGGAAGAGATTTTGAAGAACGCTCCTCAAAGTGAAGACGGAATCTTTATTGTTCCAATAACTGTTGAAGAAGGGGGGCAATAATGGACTATTTAAGTTTAAACCTATATGAAATTCGTGACGAACTTGAAAAGGGAAACATCACAAGTTTGGAATTAACCAAAATGTGTCTTCAAAGAGTTAAAGAAACAAGCGACATTAATGCTTTGGTTTCTGTTTGTGAAGAATATGCTCTAAAAACCGCTCAAAGGATTGATGAAGACCGTAAAAATGGAAAAAAATTGGGGCCTCTTGCGGGAATTCCAATTGTTATTAAAGACAACATTAATCTTGTTGGAACAAAAACAACTTGTTCAAGTAAGTTCTTGGAAAACTTTGTGTCTCCATACACAGCAACATGTGCTCAAAAGCTAATAGACGCTGGTGCTGTTATCATTGGTAAGGCAAATATGGATGAGTTTGCAATGGGAAGTTCAACAGAAAATTCTGCATTTGGTCCAACTTTAAACCCAAGAGATAAATCTTGCGTTCCAGGGGGTTCAAGTGGAGGATCAGCTGCAACTGTTGCTGCAAATCAATGTTTTGCTTCTCTTGGAACCGACACTGGTGGGTCAATTCGTGAGCCAGCATCATTTTGTGGTGTGGTTGGGTTGAAACCAACTTATGGAAGAGTTTCAAGATTTGGAGTTGTGGCTTTTGCTTCATCACTAGATCAAGTTGGGCCGCTAACAAGAAGCGTGAAAGATAGTGCAATTATGCTCAAAGTGATTGCTGGGGAAGATTTGAAAAATGATATGACAAGCAGCACAAAACCTGTTCCAGACTATGAAAACATTTCTTCAAATGTTAAGGGATTAAAAATTGGTGTTGCAAAAGAGTTTTTTAATGACAAACTTGACTCAAGTGTTAAAAAGGCTTTAGACAGTGCTTTAGAGCTTTATAAAGCAAATGGTGCTGAAATTGTTGACATAAATCTTCCAAGCCTTGACGCAGCCCTTGGGGTTTACTACATATTGTCATCTGCAGAAGCAGCCAGCAATCTTGCAAGGTTTGATGGAGTGAAATATGGTGTTCAAGCTAAAAAGTTTTCAGACATAACAGATCTTTATTTCAAATCTAGAACTCAAGGTTTTGGAAAAGAAGTTAAAAGAAGAATTATGCTTGGAAACTATGTTCTTTCAAGTGGGTATTTTGATGCATTTTATCGAAAAGCAAGAAAGGTTCAAAAGGTTATCAAAAAAGAGTTTAATGATGCATTTTCTAAGTGTGATATAATCATTTCTCCAACAACAGCAAACACTGCGTTCAAACTTGGTGAAAAGAGTGGCGACCCTCTTGCGATGTATCTAACAGACATTTTCACCGTTCCAATCAACATTGCTGGCCTTCCAGCAATGAGTATGCCTGTTGGAAAGAGTGAAAAAGGTCTTCCAATTGGAATGCAACTTATTGCAAAAGAGTTTGATGAGGAAATGATTTTTAAGTTTGGAAAACTATTTGAAGAAAAGAGTAAGGAGGCACAAAATGTATAAAGTTGTTATTGGACTTGAAGTTCACAGCGAATTAAAAACTCAAACAAAGTGCTTCTGTGCCTGCGAAAATAAGTTTGGCGGAGAGCCGAACACACATTGCTGTCCTGTTTGTGTTGGGATGCCGGGAGCACTTCCTGTTTTAAACAGAAAAGCAGTTGAATATGCAATTAAGGCAGGGTTAAGTGTTGGCTGTTCAATTAATGAGTATTCTGTTTTTGAAAGAAAGAACTATTTTTATCCAGATTTAGCAAAAGCATATCAAATTTCACAACTTGAGTATCCACTTTGTGTTGGTGGTGGAGTTGAAATTGAAGTTGATGGCAACAAAAAGTTTATAAGACTCAACAGAATTCACTTGGAAGAAGATGCTGGAAAACTTATTCACTCAAAAGAAGGCACAATGATAGATTATAACCGTGGTGGAGTGCCACTAATTGAAATTGTTTCTGAACCAGACATTGCAAGTGCGGAAGAAGCTGTTGCATATCTTCAAAAACTTAAATCAACACTTCTATATTTGGGCGTTAGTGACTGCAAGATGCAGGAAGGAAGCTTAAGGTGCGATGTTAACCTTTCTCTTCACAAAGAAGGCGAGCCATATGGCACAAGAACAGAAATGAAAAACTTAAACTCATTTAGAGCGGTTTACCGAGCAATTAAATATGAGGCTCTCAGGCAAGAAGAAGAACTGGAAGCTGGAAGAGCAATAATTCAAGAAACAAGAAGATGGGATGATAATGCTGGAAAAAGTTATTCAATGAGAACAAAGGAAGATGCACAAGATTATAGGTATTTTCCAGATCCAGACATTGTTCCAATCACTGTTGAAAAATCTTATATTGAAGAAATTAGAAAGACTCTTCCAAAACTTGCCGGAGATAGGGCAAAAGACTATGTTGAAAAACTTGGTCTCACTGAAAAGGATGCAGCGCTTTTTACAGAGGATAAATATATTTCAGATTATTTTGAAACTGTTTT
>JAEETG010000085.1 GCA_016290255.1 Clostridia bacterium | reverse complement strand
GTTTAAAAAAAGTATTGACAGATTTCAAAAGTTTTGATATATTTACTATGCAGTTGTGAGTGTGTTTACGCGCACTGTACCATTTCTGGTGATTATAGCGAAGAGGTCCACCTGTTCTCATTCCGAACACAGAAGTTAAGCTCTTCAGCGCCGAAGATACTTGCGGGGCAGCCCGCTGGGAGAATAGGACGTTGCCAGATTCCATTGAAAAAGTTCTTCTCTCACGAGGAACTTTTTCTTCATTTATATCAAAAATTATGCATATTATGTGCCATAAATTTATCACTATGTGCCAAATTATATGATATTGACATTTCTTGTTTTGTGTGTTATAATGCAAAATAAAAGGAGCAAAAGCATGATCACCAAACAAAAAGTATTATCAGATGATTTTCACGTTCTGGTATATATCTACGAGCAAACTGAGATATACAAAAACAATGTTTACTTTAAAAAAATTATTGAAGAAACAGGAATGAAGCAAAATGTTGTTAGCAAATCAATAGACAGGCTTTATGATAAAATGATGATTGATGCAAGTTGGGCAAGAAGAGAAGATGGATGCTGGGCATATTGCTTCACTGTTAGTGATTCTTTTATGGGTTTTACAAAGGGATTATATAATGCTACGGAAGCTCTCGTAGAGCAGGAAGAAAGCAAAAATGTTGTTGAAAAAATCAAAACAAGAAAAGATAGTCAAGCAAAATCCAAAATTGAAAAAGATGTGGCACCAGTAAAAATGGAAAAAGAAAAAGAGTTTATGTAAACTCTTTTTTTATAATTTTTTAACATAGCAACGGCGTCTTTTGTGCTGACGGCAGTCCTTAAAGTTCTTCCAAGTGAGGATTATTTTTTGGTTTGTTTCCAAACTGTGGTTTGTTTCACAATATTCTAGGTCATATTTCTTCATTTGTTCAACCATTTGTTGAATAATAATTCCAGTTAAACCTTTTCCCTGATATTCAGGCCTTACTGCAATAAGCCCAAAATCATAAATCTTTGGGTGTTTAACAGCATGAAGAAGGCGAATTATTCCCATAAGATTTAGTCTTCCTTTGGATTTTTGCACAGCTTCCGCCATGGATGGAAGCCCCAAACCAAAAGCTATAACTTTGTCATTTTCATCAAGAATAGTCACCATAAAATCAAGTGAAAGCATCATTTTGAACTGACTAATAATTTGTTGTTGCAATTTCTCCGTGTAGGGGATAACGCCATAAAGTTCACCATATGCAGCATCAATTGTTTCAAAGATTCCAGCCATATATTTGTTTATATATTCTTTCTTGTTTTTGGCTGTTGCAACCTTTAATTTATAGCGATTCATAACGGCTTTTGAAAGCCTTTTAATTCTTTCATCAACCTCTTTTATAGCCTTAATTTGGAACTCAACCCAGTCAACTTCCTTTTTGTAGCCCAATTTTTCCAAAAATTCAGCATAATATGGGTAAGAATAATCAGATTCAAATGTTGAGAGTTCTTCAAAGCCCTCAACCAAAAGCCCTTCACGGTCTAAATCATTAAAGCCAAGAGGGCCATGAACGGTGTCCATGCCTTTTTCTTTTGCCCAATTTTCCACTGTTTCAAGAAGTGCTTTTGCCACTTCAAAATCGTTGATAACATCAAATCTTGTGAAACGAACTCTTTTCACATTTTGCATTTTGTTGTAAACTTTTTGAACAATTCCGCAAATTCTTCCAGCAGGAATGCCATCTTTGTAGGCAACATAAAACACAAGGTCACAGTCATCATAAGAAACGTTCTTTTTTGGGTTAAATAGGGCAAATTCGTCCCCTCTTAGGTTTGGGACATAATATGGGCATTTGTCATATAATTTTATAGGAAAATCAACAAAATCTTTCTTTTCCTTTCTTGTTTTAACTTCTCTAATTTCTATCATGGAAATATTATACAACATTTTAAATAACTTTTCAAGAGAAATATTAATTTTCCATATATTTAGTTAAAATAAATTGGTGTAAAATGAAAAAAATTTCTCAAAATTGTTGACTTTTATGCCAAAATAATGTATTATAAATAATGTCATACACATAACGGGGTGTAGCGCAGTTGGATTAGCGCACATGATTTGGGATCATGGGGTCGGGGGTTCGAGTCCCTCCACCCCGACCATTGTATAACGTTTAAAAAGTATTAGAAAATATAGTGACTCAATATAATACTTTTTAGTATGGCTCAGTAGCTCAGCTTGGTTAGAGCGTCGCCCTGTCACGGCGAAGGTCGAGGGTTCGAGCCCCTTCTGAGTCGCCATTCCAAGACTTGTTCTTGGGTTTATCATAAATCATACAAAGGTATGATGACTTCTGGGACTTTAGCTCAGTTGGTTAGAGCATCCGGCTCATAACCGGACGGTCCAAGGTTCGAGTCCTTGAAGTCCCACCATTTACTTTTCTTGCTCCGGTAGCTCAGCTGGTAGAGCATTGGACTGAAAATCCATGTGTCGGCGGTTCGAGTCCGCCCTGGAGCACCAATTTTAGAGAAGTAAAACATTTGATTATCACTCTGGATTATATGCTGGCGTGGCTCAACGGTAGAGCAGCTGACTTGTAATCAGCAGGTTGGAGGTTCGATTCCTCTCGCCAGCTCCATATGGGAGGTTTCCAGAGTGGCCAAATGGAGCAGACTGTAAATCTGTTGTCGGAAGACTTCTGGGGTTCGAATCCCTGACCTCCCACCAGCAACTAAAGAGCGTTTCGCTCTTTTTTTGTTAATAAGAAAGATATAAAGGATATTGACCTTTTTATTGTTTTTTGATATAATTATAACATGAGCACAATATTAATAATTTTATTATCTTTTATTCCATGTTTTGTATGTGGTTTTATCTCAATGATAGTTGCTTATGCAAAGTTAAGAAATCCAGTTGAGTTTTTCTTGCTTGGCTTTGTTTTTTGTGTTATTGGTTTGATAATTTGTTGTCTTATCCCATCAAATAAAGAATATTAAAAAGAGCACATTGCTCTTTTTTATTTTTTTCTTCAATTTATTGACAACAAAAAATCATAGTGCTAAACTAAAAGTATCATAAATAAAAGGAGAAAAAACTATGGCATTATTTAAAAAAGCTTGTGCAGAATTTATTGGCACCTTTGTTCTTGTTTTTGTTGCTTGTGGCGTTGCTGCATACACTGGTGGCGATTGGGTTGCAACATCTCTTGCTTTTGGACTTGTTATTGTTGCAATGGCATATTCAATTGGAAGAGTTTCAGGCTGTCATGTTAACCCAGCAGTATCTTTGGGTTGCTTGATGGATAAGCGTATGTCAGTTAAAGAGTTTTGTGTCTACATTGTAGCGCAAATCTTGGGTGGACTTCTTGGCGCAATTGCAATGTTTGGAGTATTCCACATGGCAGGAGTTACTCTTGCTGGAAACGCTTGTAACTATGCAGTTCACTATGGCGCAGACGGCTTAACAACTGGTGGAGTTATTAGTGCACTTCTAACAGAAATTATTCTAACAGGAATTTTTGTTTATGTTATCTTAAATGTTACAGATGAGAAATCTGGAAACAGCAAACTTGCTGGAATTGTTATAGGGCTAACACTCACACTTGTTCACTTGATTGGAATAACTTTAACAGGAACATCAGTAAACCCAGCAAGAAGCATTGCAACAGCATTTGGAGACTTAATCTTTAACGGCAACACGGCAGCCCTTGCTCAAGTTTGGATGTTTATTGTTGCTCCTCTTGTTGGGGCAGTTGTCGCAGCCCTTATTTACAAAGGACTAAACAAAGAAAAAGCTGAAAATGCAGAAGTTTCAGAACCAAAAACTAAAAAGACAAAATAATAACTTGAAAACGAAAAAAGAGCAAAAACTTGCTCTTTTTTTGTTTTTTATTAAAAAGTTGATAAAACATTTATAAAGTGATATAATCAAACCATGAACGAAAAAATTGAGAAGAAACTAAAAGAACTTCCAAACAAAAGTGGAGTTTATATCATGCATGCACGTGATGGTGAGGTTATTTATGTTGGCAAAGCCAAAAACCTCAAAAATCGCGTTTCTTCCTATTTTAACAACAGCCAAAAAGGTGCAAAAGTTTGGGCAATGGTAGACAAAGTTGACTGGTTTGAATACATCATAACGCCAAGTGAACTAGATGCGTTCACTCTTGAAAACAACTTAATCAAAAAGCATCAGCCTTTTTATAACATACTGTTAAAAGATAGCAAAACATTTCCATATATAAAAATAAATTTAAGTGAAAATTTTCCAAGATTTCAAGTTACAAGAAGAGTTGAAAAAGACGGAGCAAAATATTTTGGACCATTTTTGGCAGGTGTTAGTGCTGGGTTTATTTTGGACTTTTTGAATAAGTTTTTTAAACTTCGAAACTGCAAACACAGTTTACAAAAACCACTTAAAAGAGAGTGCATAAACTATCAAATGGGGCTATGCTTAGCTCCTTGCACAAACAAAATTTCCAAAGAAGAATATTTCAAAAGCGTTTTAAAAGCGATAGACTTTTTAAAGGGTGATGATGAATTTGTTTCAACAAAACTAAACGAGCAAATGAAAAACTATGCTGAAACTGAAAACTTTGAAAAAGCAATTGAAGTAAGGCACACATTGTCTATGATAAAAAAACTTAAAAACCAAAGCATTGCAAATCTTCCAAAAACAGCAAACAAAGATGTTATTGCATACATTTCAAACGACATAACAAGTGCAATAGCAATCATAACGCTGCGAAACGGAAGAATTTTGGGCATGCAAAGTTTTTCAATAATAGACCCAAGTTTAACAAGTGGAGAGGTTGTTGAAAACTTTATTATGTCTTATTATGAAAACGCCATTGTTCCAGATGAAATTATTGTAAACAATCAAATAGACGATGCACAAATTTTGCAAGAAATTTTGAATAAAAAAGTCAAGTTTATTTCTTCTCCAAAAGGGATTAATTTTAGGCTTTTAAAAATGGCAGAAGAAAACGCACAAGAACACATTGACAAAAATGTAACTCGTGATAAGCAAAAATATGACAGTACAATTGGTGCAATTGTTTCACTAAAAGAAAAATTAAACTTAACACATGTTCCGAAAAGAATGGAGTGTTATGATATTTCTCATATTTCTGGAACAAACAGTGTTGCTTCAATGGTTGTGTTTAAAAATGGCGAGGCAAAGAAAAGCGATTATCGAAAAATGAAGATTAAAACATTTAGTGGAAATGATGATTTTAAAAGTCTTCAAGAAGTTTTAACTCGAAGATTTGTTCGCTTAAAAAATCAAGATGGTGAAAGCTTTAAAGAGAAACCAGACCTATTAATTATTGATGGGGGAAAAGGGCAGTTGAGTTCTTGCTTGGAAATTTTAAAGCAGTTTAACCTAGAAAATGAAATTGAAATCATAAGTTTAGCAAAACAAATTGAAGAAGTTTT
>JAEETG010000084.1 GCA_016290255.1 Clostridia bacterium | reverse complement strand
TAAAAGACTATGTTGAAACACCTTTTGTTGGAGATGACAACATTTCAACAAACTTCTTAAGCATCTACACAAAAGCAAAAAATGTTTTTTCTGATGAATATTTTCAAACCGTTGTGAACAGAAGCAAAACAGAAAAGGAAAACACCCTCATAAAAGCACTTGAAAACATTGAAAACTACAACAGTTATTACTATTCTGAAAAGAGCAAAATAGACAAAATTTTGGCAAAAGAAAGTGCAAAAGAGTTGAACCGAAAAGAAACGGAAAACACATTAACAGATGATGAAAAAATGAGCTTAAACAAAATTAGAGATTTCTATCACACATTTGCAGTGATGAAATCATATATGAAAATTTATGCTGATGCACTTTCAGATTTTGAATAACCAAAATTTTTGGTAAGGAGAAAAAATAATGGACTATAATAAATTGGCAGAACTATTATTCCCGGAGATAGACAAAACGCCAGATTATTGGGAACAAAAATATAAAGACAGAAATTTGCCACAAGGAGCAGAGGTAACTCGTTATGCACCAAGCCCAACGGGCTTTGTTCATTTTGGTGCACTTTTTGCAAGCCTCGTGAACTGCATTTGTGCAAAGCACTCAAACGGAGTTTTCTATCTTAGAATTGAAGACACAGACAAAAAGCGTGAGGTTGAGGGCGGAGTTGAAGGAATTGTGAACACACTAAAGTCTTTTGACATAAATTTTGACGAGGGTCAAAGCTTTGGTGGAGAATATGGGCCCTACATTCAAAGCGAGCGTGAAGAAATCTACAAAACTTATGCTAAAGAATTGGTGAAAAATGGGAAAGCATACCCTTGTTTTTGCTCTGAAGAAGATTTGTCGCAAATGAGAGAAACTCAAGAAAAAAACAAAGAAAACATGGGTTATTATGGCAAATATGCAAAGTGCAGAAACCTAAGTTTTGAAGAAATTGAACAAAAGATAAAAAACGGAGAAAAATTTGTTCTTAGGTTCAAATGCCCATATGGCGAAAACGACAAAGTTGAAATAGATGACATGATTCGTGGAAAGAGAACAATTCCACAAAACATAAACGATGCTGTTATCATAAAGTCTAACGGCCTTCCACCATATAACCTAGCTCACGCAATCGATGATCACCTCATGAAAACAACTTTGGTTATTCGTGGAGACGAGTGGTTTCCAAGTTTGAGCGAACACTTGCAGCTTTTTGAAGCCCTTGGCTTTCGTGCACCAAAATATGCACACATTTCTCCAATTCAAAAAATTGATGAAAATGGCAACAGAAGAAAGTTAAGCAAGCGTAAAGACCCAGAAGCAAACATGGACTATTTTGCAGAAAATGGTTATCCTGTTGGGGCTGTGAAAGACTATTTGATGACCCTTATTAACAGCGATTTTGAAGATTGGCGAGCAAAAAACACATTTGCAAGCATTTTTGACTTTGATTTTTCGTTCAAAACGATGAGTGCAAGTGGTTCACTTTTCGACCTTGTGAAACTTACAGACATCAGCAAAAACTACATTTCTCACCTCAAAAACACCGAAGTTTTCGATTTGGCATATGCTTGGGCAAAGAAATATGATGAAAATCTTTTCAAAAGTATGACAAACAGCAAAGATTATTGGCTTGGAATCCTAAACATTGATAGAGATATTCCAAAACCAAGAAAAGACATTTCTCACTGGAAAGAAATATATCAAATATACTCATATATGTTTGACGAAAACTTTGATGGGAAAGTTGTTTTCCCAGAAAAATTCCAAAATGAAGACATCAAAAAAGTTCTAGAAATGTATGATTCTTTCTATGACGAAAAAGATGAACAATCAGTTTGGTTCAACAAAATTAAAGATTTGTCCGAAAAAATTGGATTTGCAAGAGAAGTTAAGGAGTTTAAACAAAACCCAGAGGCATTTAGGGGGCATTGTGGCGATGTTTCCACAATAATCCGTGTTGCTGTAACTGGAAGAGAACAAACACCAAACCTATATGAAATCCTAAAACTTTTGGGAAAAACAAGAATAAAACAAAGGCTTCAAAAAGTTTTGCAAAATTTTGAATAATTTATAAAAATTTATTGACAAACATCAAAAATAATGTTATCATAATTGAGTTACAACTTAAAATATTGATAACATTTGTGGGGGTATAGCTCAGCTGGCTAGAGCACCTGCCTTGCAAGCAGGGGGTCATCGGTTCGAATCCGATTATCTCCACCACTAAATGAATGGGACTTAACTTTGTTAGTCCCATATCATTTACGGGAGAATAGCTCAGCTGGTTAGAGCATCCGCCTGATAAGCGGAAGGTCGATGGTTCGAGTCCATTTTTTCCCACCAAGAAAAAAAAGAGGCGTCAGCCTCCTTTTTTTTGTCCTAAGCGGTATTTTGCTTGATAGGTTTATTATTTACACCAACAAAAAGAGGCATCAGCCTCTTTTTTTGTTCTAAGCGGATATCAGTTGATAGGTTAGCCATTTGTGCTAGCAAAAAGAGGCGTCAGCCTCTTTTTTGTTTTATTTTATTTTGTCAATTTGATATATTGTGGTATAATTAGCAAAAGAAGGGGAAGGAATATGTTTCATTTTTTTAAAAACGGAAACAAAAAAGCAAAAACAAGTTATTACAATGTTCACAATCTTATTGATGCTCAAAAATTATCATCTGGCAAAGGTGTTAAAATTGGTGTGATTGATTGGCTTTTTGGAGATGAAAAAGCTGTTTTGTTTGATGGATATGTTGATTTAACTGGTGGTGGGTTTACATGTGCCAAAGAGCATGGCTTTATGATGTCAAAAACTTTAAAAGAAATTGTGCCTGATTGTCAAATCTATGCTATTAATGGAATTTCCAAAGATATTATAAAAAATGATGAAGAAAGGGCAAAAATGATTTTAAAAGCGGTTGATTTTGCAACTGCAAATGATATAAAAATCCTAACATATTCTCAACCAGAAATAGTTGGCAAAAAAGCCAAGAGCATTTTGTGTGAAGCTCTGAAAAAAGCCAATAAAAATGGAATAATTACAACATTTATACATTGTGAAAACAAACACAATATAAATCCCGTTCCAACCAGTTATATGGGGAAGTTAAAGAAAAACATGTTTAAAATTTTTGAATATGATTATAGTGCACTGAATCCAGTTGCATACACACAATGGATTGAAAGCAAAAAAGAAAATAATAATTTGTTTTTGTCCTGGTCTTCAATGGCTCCAGTGCTTGCGGGTTTTATTGCAATGCTTATTGAATTAAAAAACAGTTTAACAAAAAATGAACTTGTGTCCATTTTGCAAATGGGTAGTAATAATGGTGTTGTTGACATATATAATTCAATTGTTATATTAAAGGGGAGAAAACATGAATAAAAAATTGGTTGAAGATATTGTTGAAAAATACTTAAAAATTTTTCCAGAAGAAGAAAAAAGGCTGTCAATCTTGAAAAATTATCTAAAAAACAGCGATGAAAACGAAATGTGTGATTGGAACAACACAAACGGTCACATAAC
>JAEETG010000083.1 GCA_016290255.1 Clostridia bacterium | reverse complement strand
ACCAAAAATATCCAGAACTAATTTCAGTTGAAATTTTGGATGAAGATTCCCACACTTTCTTCCACCCAGGAGTTCAGCCAAGTGATGAAAATGGGCAAAAAAGAACATTAACAAATATGGAATATGCAGAATATAAAAGTGCAATGTTTATGCCACGAATCGAAAACCCACTTGATTGGTCACAAAGGGTGACTTTCAACACGCTTGACATCTATGTTGACGGCGAAGAAGATTTTGTTATGGATATGTATCTAAAAGTATACATAAATAGTGACAACTATTTTGTTTGCAAAGTTTGCACCTTTAACCTAGACCACACACAAAGTTGTGACTGGGGAAATGAGGGTGGCCCACCTGGTGAGGGGGCAGCCAATGATGGCGAATATGAAAACGACTATGATGAACTTTTCGACAAAGAGAAAAAGCACAACTCATTCAGCATGATTTCTTTGGAAGACTTGTTTAACTATGTCACAGAAAAAAGAACAGATGACTATGTTTTGGTTTGCGAAAACCCAGGGTCATACACTGATGCTGAAATTATGATGTTGTTTTTAACTCCTCCTTTGGGGGCGGGGAAACTCAACGAACAACTTGTGTATAATGACGACGGCTATCACTCATATCTCACCACAAATGAAGACCAAGAAAGTGACTATGTGAAAAAAATAAATGCAATTTCTGAAAAATATTCCTATCAACAAATAAACAAAAATGGCGACACCGCACTTTGTTACACTGGAACAGAATCTCATGTTGAATTCATTTTCAATGTTGTGGACAGAGATCCAACAGTTAATCACAACTTCAAATTCCTCATCAAAACGCCAGACAACGATGCCGAAGAAGAAGAGGAATAAAAACTGAATATGCACAAATTTGGTTATAAAAACACGAAATGTGCAAAAAATATAAACAAAATTGACTGAAAATGTTCAATTTTGTTTTAATTTATTCAAAAAATGTTCAATTTTGTTTTACTTTGTGTTTGTTTTTTGTTAAGATAATAACAAAAGGGAGGAGCATACTAGGTGGATATTTCAATCATTGAAATGTTATGGAATCCATTATCTGGTATAACAAACTGGATTGGCGGTTGGTTTGAAGGCGTTATCACAAAAATTGTTTCAATCCTAACCATTTTGCCAACCATTTTGCTATATAGCCTGCAACTTGGATTTTTCTATGTTATTGATTGTGTTCAGCTTGTTTTCAGAAAAATGGCTGGTCTAGACACCTATTATGTTGATGGGCAACAACAGAGTGGCGACATTGTTATGTCTATGCTCACCAACCAAATGATTGTGAACATTTTTATTGCTGTTTTGGTTGTTTCGGTTATGCTTTTGTTTGTGACCACTTTTGTAGCCATAATTCGTGTGGAATTCACCGAAAAAGGCGCGGGAAATGCAAAAGGGCCAATCATCGGAAGAGCGGTGAAGTCGATTGCATATTTTGTTATTGTCCCAGTAACGTGTCTATTTGGAATATGGGTTGCAAACCTATTTTTGAGGTCTTTCGACAAAGCAACGTCGGGCAATTCCTATTCACTTAGCACAACAGTATTTTTTGCGGCGGCACAAGACGCAAATAGAGCTCGAAACAACTCTGATATTGCAAGAGAATTTAAAGATAATGCCGATCTTATGCGGGCTTTGCGGCTCTATGGCGACCCAACGCAGGAGCAAATTGCAGAGGCAATTGATGCGGCCTTTTTGGAGCGAAGGCAAATTTCCGACACATCGGTTGGCAGTGACACCATTTCGCTAGACACCGATGGAGATGTTTTTTCATACTATTTTGCAGCGAACCTTGTTCACGGAATAAATAGTGGAAGTTTCAAAATTTCAAGTTTTGATAACTCTGAAATGTTCATGACGATGTATTTCTATGATTTGTTCACGGGATACAACTATATGATTGGTTATGTTGGTGGCTATATGGTGGCACAACTTCTCGTTTCGGCAATCATAGGTTTGGTTCAAAGAATCTATGAACTTGCAATACTCTTTGTGATTTCCCCAGCTGCAGTTGCATTTATGCCTCTTGATGACGGAAAGAAATATCAGTCTTGGAGAGGGGAGTTCATAAAACGTGTTGGAATGATGTATGGTCCAATCATTGGTCTTAACCTGATGTTCCAGATTTTGGCAGTCTTGCAACATGTGACCGTGTTCCCAACAGATGGTGGAGTGTGGGATTTGAAAAGCCACTTGTTTAACGCCTTAATGCAACTTTTGTTCTTGATTGTGGGGCTTTTGTCCATAAAAGAGTTCTCGCAAATCATTTCAAGCTTTGTTGGCTCCGATGATGCAGCAGCAAAGGGAGAATCAAAGAAAGGCGATGTTATGAAAATGGGTGGCAGAATGATGGCAGGCCAGATGGCTGCTGCCCGAGTTGGAAAAGAAGCATTTAACATGGTTCGTAATAGTACGGGTCGTGCTAAAAAATTGGATACTAAAGCCAAAGATGCACAAGCTGCTGCAGATGCTGAAACAGACCCTAAGAAAAAGGCAATTTTGCAAGCAAAGGCAGATAGATTAAAAGCCAAAGCAAGCAAAGCACAAGAGAGCACCATTGGAAACACATTAAACTCATTCTTAAAAGGTGAGGGGGCAAAAACTGGAATT